>JAIBFE010000080.1 GCA_019459705.1 Thiobacillus sp.
CGCTGGTGCGGTCGATTCTGGAGACCGGGAATTTCCTGGGAATCAAGACGGTGGCGGGGTATATCGAGGACGCCGAGATGCTGGCGAAGCTGGGGGAGATGGGGGTGGATTGTGTGCAGGGGTATTTGATTGGGGAGCCGAGGGCGCTGGACACGCTGGCCTGAGCCTTGGCCACGTCATTGCGAGGCGCGGAGCAACGAAGCAATCCAGTCTGGTTAGGCGCGGAGCACCTTGTAATGGTTAAACCATCAACGGACTGCTGACCGTTGGCCGGGGGTTGCCCGGCAGCAAGTCACTTTCTTTTGTCTCGCCAAAAGAAAGTAACCCAAGAAAAGGCGACCCCGACATCCCCAATTCCCGAAAATCGACCCTGCCGGACGGGCGGCGAAGAACTCGCCCCGCCTGGCTGTTTTTAATTGGTTTTTTGTGGGCGCAGCTAAGACACCTTCCCCGCTCATCCCCCGGGATGGCTGTTTTTTGGGCGGGGCTGTAAGGGGAGGAAAGTCAAAACCTGGCTGACGATGAATCGAGGTTTTAAGTGCTTGTGCAACGATATCCAGCACTGGATGCGGACTATTTCTCTCCGGCAACCGCATCAGAGTCCCTTGCGTTGAGTTCAGTCTCAATCTCGTCTCGCAAAACCCTAGTTTGATGAATCGTCTGCCGAAGTGCAGAAATCAAGTCCCGTAGGCTTTCCAAGGGAATGGGAATTCCCGCTGGTTGAACACGGCGTTTCAACTTCCCATGAGCTGTTTTTTCGGGCCAAACACCAGCAAGACTCTGTACAAACAGAACGTCCTGGTCGTTCTTCATCCAAATATTGTGCGCTAGGGTATTTCTTCTGTTCTCGATTTTGTCGAGAACATTTACCAATTCCCGAAGATTAGTTGTCTTTGAGGTAAGACCCGAGAGGCTCATCAGGTCAGCAATCATTTCTACCGTGTCTTTCGACCTGGTTGAACGTACCGCCACACGCCCACGCTTAGGATCAAGACGGAGAAGCACAAAGACCGTAAGCCGAAGCTCATGCTCCTGCACTGCCCAAGCAGTAATCGCCTCTCCTATAAGGGCGAGATGCTCATCGGGAAGCCGATCGATAATTGGTAGAACCTTCATACCGGGTGAACAGTTTACGGATTCTGCTCCTCTGCAAGTCCGCTTTAAGCCGTCCCACCCACCGTCAACCCATCGATCCGCAGCGTCGGCTGCCCCACGCCGACCGGGACACTCTGGCCTTCCTTGCCGCAGGTGCCCACGCCCGAATCCATCTCCATGTCGTTGCCGATCATGCTGACGC
>JAIBFE010000235.1 GCA_019459705.1 Thiobacillus sp.
GGCGCTGATGCTGACCGGGCGCGGCAAGCAGCCGTCGAACAACAACGTCTGCCCGATTCACCGCTGGACCTACGACACCCACGGCAGGCTGATGGGCGCGCCGGAATTTCCCGGCTATGCCTGCCTCAATCTCAACCGCACCGGCCTGCAGCACTGGCAGGGCCTGCTGTTCGACGGCGAACGCGACGTTAAGGCCGATCTGGCCGGCATGCAGGCGGCGCGCGAACTGGATTTCTCGGGCTTCATGCTCGACCGCGTGCAGGTGACCCACTACGCCTGCAACTGGAAGACCTTCATCGAGGTGTATCTGGAGGACTACCACGTCGCACCGTATCACCCCGGCCTCGGCCATTTCGTCACCTGCGATGACCTCAAATGGGAATACGGCGACTGGTGGTCGGTGCAGACCGTTGGCGTGAACCGCAGCCTGGCCAAGGCGGGCTCGCCGGTATACCAGACATGGCACGAGCAGGTGCTGGCGTACGACCGGGGCAAGGTGCCGGCGCACGGGTCGATCTGGCTGACCTACTACCCTGGCCTGATGGTCGAGTGGTATCCGCATGTGCTGGTGGTGTCGTCGATCGTTCCGACCGGCGTGGAGTCGTGCAGCAATGTGGTCGAGTTCTATTACCCTGAGGACATCGCGCTGTTCGAACGCGCCTTCATCGAGGCCGAGCAGGCGGCGTATCACGAGACCGCGGTGGAAGACGAGGACATCTGCGAGCGCATGCACAAGGGGCGCCGCGCGCTGTATCAGCAGGGCATCTCGGAGACCGGGCCGTACCAGTCGCCGCTGGAGGACGGCATGATACATTTCCATGCATTCCTGCGGCGCGAAATTGCGCCGCATCTCGATGAAGCCCAACGGCGCGAGATCGAGCCGCACCTGAAATGAGCATGCCTCAATTTCAGGACGGGCGGCCGATGCCGCCCGTTTTTTTCGGCCGCACACCATGAAATCGAGCTGGATGCTGGTGGCGGCGGCCCTGTTCGCGCTGATGAGCGTGCTGGTGAAGCACGCGTCCGCCACCTTTTCCCCGGCCGAGCTGGTGTTCTACCGTTCGGCTTTCGGCCTGCTCGCGATCTGGGGCGTGATCGCCATCCGTCATCGCCGGCTGCTGGCGCCGCTCGCCACCGCTCACATCAAGGCCCACTTCTGGCGCGGCCTGTCCGGCTTCACGGCGCTGGTGCTGTTTTTCTATGCGCTGTCGCAGTTGCCGCTCGCCACCGCGGTTACCCTCAACTACACCGCGCCGCTGTTCCTCGCTGCCCTGTCCGCCTGGTGGCTGCACGAACGCCACGGGCGGAACATCGTCGGCGCGGTGCTGCTGGGCTTTGTCGGCATCGTGCTGCTGCTGCAGCCGCAGGTTCAGGGGCAGGCCTGGTTGCCGGCCCTGGCCGGGCTGACGTCTGGCATGCTGGCGGCGGTGGCCTACGTCAACGTCAAACAACTCGGCAGGCTGGGCGAATCCGAATGGCGCGTGGTGTTCTACTTCACCTTGTTGTCGACCGTGGGCGGGGCGGCCTGGATGGCGGTGGCTGGATTCCACATTCCGCAGGCAGGCGACTGGCCGTGGCTGATCGGCATCGGCGTCACCGCCACGGTGGCGCAGCTGGCGCTGACGCGTGCCTACCATCGTGGCCGCACACTCACGGTCGGCTCGCTGGCTTACACGACGGTCGGGTTTTCCGCCCTGTACGGCGTGCTGCTTTTCGGCGAAACGCTGCCGCTCTTGGCCTGGATCGGCATGGCGGTGGTGGCGGCAGCCGGGGTGTGGGCGGTGCGCGCATCAACCCCAACCCCAACCTAGCCCGATTCGCTATAGTGTGGAACAAGACACGAGGAGCGCGCCATGATCAACCTGAACGCCAAGGACAACCAGATTGCCGTCACCGTGATGGGCCAGTTCACCCTGGACGATTACCGTGAATTTGAGCAGGCAGTGTGCTACGGCATCCAGTTTCAGGGCGCGGTCAACCTGCTGTTCGACCTGCGCGACATGCTGTCGTATAGCGTCGACGTGGCGTGGGAGGAACTGAAGTTTTCACGTGAGCACAAGAATGATTTCGGCCGCATCGCGATTCTGACCGGCGACCAGTGGGTGGCCTGGAGCATGTGGGTGAACCGGCTGTTCATGTCGGCGGACATCCACCTGTTCGATGATCTGGAACTGGCGCAGAGCTGGGTGGCCGGGGGGGAATTGCCGGCTGCGGCGGGTTGACGCGCGTTAGTTGAGTTTCAGGGGGCGGGACATGATCCCGCATTCAGTCGGCTGAGCAGGTATTCATGAAGATGCACTGGGCGCCGGGCGAAAAATTTCCTTATTGGCGTAATACGCGGCATCCGAGTTGGCCGCATCCCAGCCCGGAATACCTTGTATTGGCAGCGGCGCAAGCTGGCGCGGCGTGTCGATCGCGGCGAGCGCAGTGACTGCCAGCGCCTCCGCGGCATCGGGATCAAGCGATGCCGAAATCAGCGTCAGGCATTTTCCGGTCATGGACGGATAAGGTGCGAGCGCTTTTTCCAGCAGTGCATGACCTACCACCACGAAACGCATCCCGGTTTCGACACGTGCCCGGGCTTCCAGAAACAGCGTATTCCAGGCACGCCCGGCCAACAGGTCGGGCAAGGCCGGATCGCGGCTGATGAGCCACAGTCCCGATTCATCCAGCACGGTCAGCGCATCGCGACGGCGCCCCCGCCGGGCGTCGGTCTCCAGCACGAGGGCTTCGCCGTGAGCCGCGTTGAGTGCGGCCTTGAAGCGTGGAAAGCGCAGCCATACCAGCGCGTTCAGCACGTCGTGCCAGGTGTCGGCGCGGGTCGGCACCTGGCCGGTGTGCAGGATATGGGTTTCGTAATCGCGCGCTGACAGGCGGCCGTCTGGAATAAAAAAACGCAGCGGCAGTCCGCGTGCCTGTGTCGTGCCGCGCGCAGTGGCCAGTGCGTTGAGGGCGCCGAGGCAATCCGGGCCTGGCGCGGGCAGGGCGCGCGCCAGGCCCAGCGTGTCGATCAATTACCGATAGGGCGCAAAGGCGGGATGGTCGAAATTCAATGCAGCGATTCGGACAAGGCCTGGCGGTATTGCCGCGTCAGCGGATGCGCGCCACCCAGCAGCTCAAACAAGGCCAGCAGGCTGGTGCGGCCGGTGTCGTTGCGGAAACCGCGGTCGGTACGCGCAATGAACAGAAGATCTTCCATTGCGGCGGCATAGTCATCTGCCGCCAGCCGCACGGCGGCACGCTGGTAGCGGGCATCGAGGTCGTCCGGGTCCCGCGTGATGCGGGCTTCCAGATCGAGCGACGGCGGTGCCAAGCGCGCGGTTTCCGCCAGATTCAGATGGGCATGCAGGGGCGCGATGAGGGCATCGCTGCGCGCCTCCGGCGGCAGGCTGTCGAGCAGCTTCAGCGCCTGTTCGCCGTTGCCCTCGGCCCACAGCAGTTTGGCGAGGTCACGCGGGATGGCGAGGTTGTCGGGTTCTGCCATCGCCGCATTGGCGAGCAGCATGCGCGCCTGCTGCACGTTGCCGGATTGCCAGGCCGCCACGCCCAGCGCATGGGCACGGTTGGCATCGCCGGCGATGAAGCGGTCGAGCACCTCGCGGAAGCTGTTGTCCGGATCGGCGCCGTGGATGGTGTGGGCGACCTCGCCGCGCCAGAAAAATTTCACCGTCGGTACCGAGTTCACGCTGAAGCGCCGCGCCAGTTCCGGCAGGTCGTCTGCATTCAGCATGACCAGCAGGAATTTGCCGCCGTATTCGGCGGCGAGCTTCACCAGCCGTGGCATCAGAATGAAGCAGGGGCCGGCCTTGGGCGTCCAGAAATGCACCAGCACCGGGCCCTTGTGCGAGTTTTCCAGCACCAGCCGGTTGAAGTTCTCCGCACTGGCATCGAAGACGTAGGGCGACAGCACCATCAGTCAAATGCTCCCGTCCGGGCAAAGCGGTCGCACGCGGCGACCAGTTCATGCGCGATGCCCGGCTCGAACGCCGAATGGCCGGCATCGGGCACGATCACATAGCGTGCCTCGGGCCAGGCGCGTGCCAGTTCGTCGGCCGACACGATGGGACAGACGGCGTCGTAGCGTCCCTGCACGATCACGGCCGGGATGGCGCGGATGCGGTCGACATTGGCGAGCAGGCTGTTGTCTGGCAGGAAGATGTGGTTGACGAAGTAATGCGCCTCGATGCGCGACAGCGACAGCGCGGTCTTTTCGCTGCCGAACGCGGCGACAAGTTCGGGGCTGGGCAGCAGGGTGGAGCACGATGCCTCGAACGTGGCCCAATGATAAGCGGCTGGCTGGTGCACGGCCGGGTCTGGGTCGACGAGGCGGCGATGGTAGGCGGCAAGCAGGTCGTGGCGCTCGCTTTCCGGGATGAACTCGGCCAGCTGCCGCTGCGCTTCGGGAAAGAAGGCGCGGATGCCATCAAGAAACCAGTCGATCTCGCTTGTCCGGCACAGGAAGATGCCGCGCAGCACCAGCCCGCGGCAGCGCTCAGGGTGGGCTTCGGCATAGGCGAGCGCCAGGGTCGAGCCCCACGAACCGCCGAACACCAGCCAGGTATCTATGCCGAGCTCGCGTCGCAGCGTTTCCATGTCGGCGATCAGATGCGGTGTGGTGTTGTCGCTGAGTTCGCCGTGCGGGGTCGAGCGTCCGCTGCCGCGCTGATCGAACAGGATGACGCGGTAGCGCGCCGGGTCGAAAAAACCGCGCTGGTGGGGCGCGGTTCCGGAGCCGGGGCCGCCGTGAACGAACACCACAGGAATGCCCTCGGGGTTGCCGGAGGTTTCCCAGTAGATGCGGTGGATGCCTGCCGTTTCCAGCATGCCGCTGGCGTAGGGGACGAGAGCGGGGTAGAGCGGACCAGAATCGAACATGGCAAGGGCGGATGAATCAGGGGCTTCGATAGTATCGCTTAGCTGGCCAGGGATGAACATGAAAAACGGCTTGTCGACAGGCGCAGGCCGGGTACGTATGCTTCCGTCGTGTGGTCGGGCAATTGCCCGGGATTGAAGGATTGGGCGGGTGTGCCGATAAGCAGTATTGCTGTTGCTGTTATTTACCATAACTTATACGAGGAGTCGTTCCATGAGTCATGTTGTCAGAGTCGCCCTGCTTGGGCTGGGTGAAGTCGGTGAAAAATTTGCGGAGCATTTCCTGGAGAAAATCCAGGAAGAGCATGTCAACGTCGAAATCGTTGCCGTCGCGCACCGCAATCTGGAGTCGCCCGTTGCTTTGGGCTTTATTCACAGCAAGGTTCCCGTGTTCCAGGACGCGATGGAGGTGGTGACGCTGGGTGCGAAAGTCGACATTATTTTCGATCTGACCGGTGATCCCGACTTGCGCAAGAAGCTGCGTATCGCACTGCAGGAAACCCATAACCAGCACACCGTCATTGCCCCTGAAGTGGTTGCCCATCTGCTGTGGAGTTTCTTCGGCGAAGGCGAACTGCCGCACAGTGGCCAGACGGGCTACTGATACATGGCGGACGCGGGGCCGGGACGGTCATGAGGATATCGTTCGAGCAGTGCGTTGCAGGGGCGCGAGCCGCCGGCTCGATGGCAGCTCCCGCGCCTGATGCGATGCGTCGTTTGAGGTGATTCCATGAGCACCCCCTTCAGGTTTGCCCATGCCGCCCATGCCGACTGGACTCAGGCTGCCCAGGCCTGCATGAACCAGATGGGCGCGATCCCGTCCGCGGCGACGCTGGGATTCCTGTATGTGTCGGATGCCTTTGCGGGCGAGCTTGACGCCATTCTGGCTTTTTTCAAAAGTGCGACCGGGGTGCCGCACTGGACCGGCAGCCTGGGTGTGGGGGTGTGTGCCACCGGGGTGGAATACCTCGAAGAGCCGGCCATGGCCGTGATGCTGGGTGAGTTTGCTGCAGCCGATTTCAGCATGTTGCCAGTGCTGCGCACGTCACAGGACATCGAGGCCCAGCCTTCGGATGCCTATTTCGCCATCGTTCATGGCGACCCGGCCAACAACCGCATCCAGGAACTGATCGAAGCCCTGAGCGAACACGTGTCGAGCGGGTTCGTCGTCGGCGGCTTGTCGAGTTCGCGTGGCGAGACTGCGCAGATCAGCGACGGCGTGGTAAGCGGCGGGCTGTCCGGCGTGCTGTTCAGCGAGCGGGTCAAGCTGGCCACCCGGCTGACGCAGGGCATTTCGCCGCTGGGGCCGCGCCACCGCATCACCACCGCCAACAAGAACGTCATCGGCAGCCTGGACCACCGCCCGGCACTCGACGTGATGAAGGAGGAAATCGGCGAGGTGCTGGCCCGCGACCTGCGACGCGCGGCGGGCTATATTTTTGTCGGCCTGCCGGTGCGTGGATCGGATACTGGCGATTATCTGGTGCGCAATATTCTGGGGGTCGATCCGCAGAACAATCTGGTGGCGGTCGGCGAGGTTGTCGATCCGGGGGACGAACTGCTGTTCTGCCGCCGCGACCAGCAAAGCGCCGAAGAGGATCTGCTGCGGATGCTCGCCGCTATTGGTTCGCAATTGAACGCGCCGATCCGGGGCGGCGTGTATTATTCCTGCCTGGGGCGCGGACAGCACATGTTCGGCGCACCGAATCGGGAACTGGGCCTGATTCGTGACGCCCTGGGCGCGTTTCCACTGGTGGGGTTTTTTGCCAACGGCGAAATTTCCCACAATCGTTTATATGGCTATACCGGGGTGTTAACCCTGTTCGGCTGACTGCAATGAGGAGAGATGTATGCCGCTACACGCCATGAAAGAAGACGAAATCCGCTTGCTGCGCGATGAAGTCGACATGTTGATGAACGAACGCCGCCAGCTGTTGCAGGTGACGGGCGCCGCGGCGGTGTTCGTCGCCAACCTCGACACCGACAGCCTGCCCGATGACGCCGATACCATCGACGCGGCTGAAATGCTGGCCGAACAACTCAACGGCCTGTCCGAAGAAACGCTCAAGGATGCGTTGGAGTCGGTGCGGGCCGAACTCGATCCCACGCAATAAACCGGTTTCACCTCTTGGCCCGCTTATCGCTGCCTGGTCCCGCTGACGTCGGGCGCTTTGCGCTGATTGCCGGGCTGACTGCGCTGGCCTATGCGCTGACAGGCTGGCTCAGTTTAAAACTCGCAGCGTATGTGGCAAACGTCGTCGCCGCCATCTGGCTGGCGGCCGGCATTGGAGCCATGGCGAGTCTGCGTTTCGGCGCGGCGGGGGTGGTGGGCGTCCTGCTGGGCGCCCTGGCGGTCAACAGCCTGAACCTGCCGCTGGAAGACGCGGCCCGCTTCGCGCTCGGTGCGGCAGCCGGGGCGTGGATCATGGGCACCCTGCCACGCTACCTGCAGCCTTTTAGTCCCACTCTCGATTATGTGTCCAGCGTCTCCAAGTTTGCGTTGGTGGCTGCGCCGCTGGGCTGTGCGGTAAGCGCGCTGACAGGCGTGTTCACCCTGTATTTCTTTGGCGGGCTGTCGGCTGACCTGCTGCTGCGAGGACTGTGGGTGTGGTGGCTGGGTGATTTGCTGGGGGTGTACCTGATCGCGCCCCTGCTGCTGACGGCGTCGCGCTGGGACCTGCTGCCGACCAACAAAGGCGCGCGGCTGGAAGGCCTGACCCTGGTGCTCGGCATGCTGGCGCTGACGCTGGCGATGATGGAATACGTCGAACCCTTGCGGCCTGCGGAAATCGTCCTGTTCGTCATGGTGCCGGCCGTGTTGTGGGCAGCCTTGCGGTTTTCAGTCACCGGAGCCAGCCTGGCCATTTTCCTGGCGGCGATCATCGTGATGGGCGTGGCGGTTGTCTCCTATGGCGGAATCAACAGCGCCACCACGCCGCGTGACGTGTTCGCACTGCAGATCAGCATGCTGACGATGGCGCTGGGCGGCCTGTTCGTGTCGGCGGCCCTGACCGAACGGCGCTACTCCGAAATGCGGCTGGACATGCTGGCCAACCACGACCCGCTGACCGGTCTGCCCAATCGTTCATATTTTCAGGACTTCCTCGGCCATGCGCTGGCGCGCGCACAACGCGAAAAATCGCAAGTGTCGCTGCTGTTCATCGATCTCGACCGCTTCAAGCACATCAACGATTCGCAGTGTCACGAAGTGGGCGACCAGGTGCTGCGCATCGTGGCCAACCGGCTGGACGAACAACTGCGCGCCGACGATTTCGTCGCCCGTCTGGGGGGCGACGAATTCGCCGTCATCCTGAATCATCCCCCCGCCTCGCGCGCCGCCAGCCGGGTTGCGCGCAAGCTGAACCAGGCGCTGGGTGAATCGTTCAAACTGGGGCAGCGGCGTTATGCCATCGGCGCCAGCATTGGCATCAGCGTGTATCCGGACGATGCGCTCGACGCCAATACGCTGCTGCGCCAGGCCGATCTGGCCATGTATCAGGCCAAGCAGCGCCGCAGCGGATTCGAGTATTTCAGCAGCGAATTGAATACGGTGGCACAACAGCAGTTGTCGCTGGAAAGCGGCCTGCGCCAGGCGCTGGAACGCAACGAACTGGCGCTGGTGTACCAGCCCAAGGTCGATCTTGCCAGCGGCCGGGTGGTGGGGCTTGAGGCACTGATTCGCTGGCTGCCCCGCTCGGGCAACATTATCGGCCCCGAACAGTTCATTCCCGTGGCGGAGGAAACCGGTCTGATTGTTCCCGTGGGGCGCTGGGTCGTGAGGGCGGCGTGCGAGCAATGGATCACCTGGTGCGATGCGGGGCTCGACCCGCCGCCGGTGGCGGTCAACCTGTCACCCCGGCAGCTTTCCGACGCGCGTCTGATCGAGGATGTCGATGCCATCCTGAAAGACACTGGAATGGATCCTGCATATTTGCAGCTGGAAGTGACCGAGAGTGCAGCGATGGACAACCCTGCGCGCACCTTCGGCATCCTCGATGCGCTGCGCCAGCGCGGGCTCCACGTCTACATCGATGATTTTGGCACGGGCTATTCCAATCTGGGCCAGCTGAAGCGCATGCCGATCGATGCGCTGAAAATCGACAAGAGCTTTGTGGACGACGTGATGACCGATAGCGACGATGCCGAAATCGTCAACGCCATCATCAGACTGGCTCACGCCCTGAAGCTGCGCGTGGTGGCGGAAGGCGTCGAGCGCGTTGAACAGCTTGAGTTTCTGCGGCAGAACGGCTGCGACGAAATTCAGGGCTACCTCATCAGCAAGCCACAGGCGCCCGACAAGGTGAGCGCGCAGTTTGCCGAGACGTTCAGATTTTGATGTGCATCAGGGCGGCCCGTTGATCCTGTCCCTGCAAACCTGACACTCAACCTCCGGACAGACCACATCAGCGAACGGACCCGCTACAGAAAAATGGCCGGGCAAGTCCCGGCCATGTCTGTCGTGCGAACGCTTGCGCGCCTGCTTAATCCTGGCTGCGACCCATGACCGGCAGGACACCTCCGCACACCTCGATTTCAGGGGGCGGGGTATAGAACCACATCTGCCACATCGAGATCACCCATTGCGCCGTGAATGAAATCCCCATCAAGGCGCCACTGCCAATGATGAACCAGGCGAACCCCGGAATCCACTTGGTGAGATACCAGGAGAAGATGTCGGTGAGGATGGTCAGGAAAGGCAGCACGATGATCACGCACTTCATCCACAGTGGGCGCATGTAGGCATGGGTGAAGATGCTGCTGATGATGAAGAAGATGAAGGTGATGCCGAACAGGTGGATATGCGATACGCGTACCAGAGTGGGGATGGTTGCGCCTGTGTCCTTGGCTACCACTTTCGACACTTCTTCAAAGCTGGTCAGGAGGGGGATGTGCGGGTTGCTGCCATCGTGGCAGGCAAGGCAGCGCTCTTGCAGAATCGGCTTTACGCTGCTTTCAAAGACATCCTGCTTGGCGCCCGAATCCACCCACTTGAATATCACCGCCCGCTCCGTTTCCGGCAGCATGCCCGCCATCGGACCTTTCAGCGCAGTCACCAGGCGCGTGTCGTTTTCGCTGCCGTGATAGGCAATGCGAATATCCTGGGCGGAAATGTTCTTGGCATTGCCGTCCAGCCCCGCATGGCTGAAAAACACCTGCAGCATGGCGAACAGATAGCCTGTTCCCAGCACAAGCAAGGTCATGGTGTAGACCATGCGTGTTGACATCGGCAGGGCGCTGAAATGGAAGAAGCCGCGATTGCTCATTTGGGATGCTCCGCGTGAAGGATTCAGTTCTTGGCGCCCTGGTCGATCCAGGCAGCGATGGTGGCTATATCGGCATCAGGCAACGCGGCGGTGCCATGTGGCATGCGGATCGACGGATCGGCCTGACCCGATACGAGACGATACAGCGTGCTGCCCACGCTAGAGCCCGGAACCACCACGGCACCGAACTTGGTGCCTTTCATCAAGCCGTCGTAGCTGTCCAGGCGCAGGCCGGATTTCTCGTACCCGGCGCCGCCGGAAACGTGGCATGACACACAGTTGGCTTCGAGAATCGGCTTGATGTTGGTCTGGTAGGTCAGCGACTTGTTGTCGCTGCAGCCCGCCTGCAGGGCGGCAACAGCCAGGGTGGACAAGGTCAGCAGAACAGCGCGTTTCATCATGGTGTGGCTCCCGTTTAATAGGTATTTAAGGCAATGCTAATGTATGGGCCGGGCCAATTCAAGAGTTAAAGGTATTTTTATTTGAGTAACGTGCGCACAATAAGTAATAAGTATTGTTAGCCGCATGCCTCAAATCTCATTGATTGGTCTTATAACCCATCGGGCTTAGTGTAGCAGCATCAGCCAGGCCGATGCATTCGCACCTCTGCGTTGTCAGCACGAGGCCAGGTCGTTCGTTTTCCGACTGGAGGCCGGCCACGCCGACGGCCTCAGCCCACCAACTGCCCGAGCACGAAAGGAAGAATCCCCCCTTTGTTGTAGTACTCCACCTCGATCGGCGTGTCGATGCGCAGCTTGAGTGCGACACGTTCCGTGCGTTCGTCGGCGCGGTGGATCACCAGCGTGACGTCCTGCTGCGGGGTGATGCCGGCTTCGGTGCCTTCGAGGTCGAAGCTCTCGCTGCCGTCGAGTTTCAGCGTGGCCGCATCGACGCCGTCCTTGAGCTGGCAGGGCAGCACGCCCATGCCGGCGAGGTTGGCGCGGTGGATGCGCTCGAAGCTCTTGGCGACGACGGCCTTCACGCCCAGCAGCGTGGTGCCCTTGGCCGCCCAGTCGCGCGAGGAGCCGGTACCGTATTCCTCGCCGGCGAAGATCATCAGCGGCGTGCCGTCGCGTTGGTATTGCATGGCGGCGTCGTAGATCGGCTTTTCCTCGCCGTCCTTCAGCGTGACGCCGCCCTCGCTGCCGGGGATCATCAGGTTCTTGATGCGCACGTTGGCGAAGGTGCCGCGCATCATCACTTCGTGGTTGCCGCGGCGTGCGCCGTAACTGTTGAAGTCGGCCTTCTGCACGCCGTGCTCGGTGAGATACAGGCCGGCCGGCGAGGTCGGCTTGATGCCGCCGGCCGGGCTGATGTGATCCGTGGTGACCGAGTCGCCGAAGATCGCCAGCGCGCGGGCGCCCCGGATGGCGGGGGTGGCGGCCTTGGCGCCGCTGAAGAAGGGCGGCTGCTGGATGTAGGTGGATTTTTCGTCCCATTCGTACACTGTGCCGGTGGGGGCGGAGACGGCATCCCACAGCGGGTTGTCGGCGCCGACGTCGGCGTAGATCTTGCGATAGGCGGCCGGGTCGGTGGCGGTGTTCATCACGGCGGCGACGTCAGCGTGGCTGGGCCACAGGTCTTTCAGGAAAACGGGTTTTCCATCCTTGCCGGTGCCGATGGCTTCTTTCTCGAAGTCGATGTCGACGCGGCCGGCCAGTGCGAAGGCGACTACCAGCGGCGGCGACATGAGGAAGTTGGCCTTGACGGCCTGGTGCACGCGTGCCTCGAAGTTGCGGTTGCCCGACAGCACCGAGGCGACGACCAGGTCGTTGTCGGCGATGGCTTTGTCGATCTCGGGTTTCAGCGGGCCGGAGTTGCCGATGCAGGTGGTGCAGCCGTAGCCGACCACGCTGAAACCGACCTGCTCCAGTGCATCCATGAGACCGGCCTTGTTCAGGTATTCGGTGACGGCGCGCGAGCCGGGGCCGAGCGAGGTCTTGACGTGCGCGGGCGGCTTCAGCCCGAGCGCGGCGGCCTTCTTCGCCAGCAGGCCGGCGGCCAGCATCACGCCGGGGTTGGAGGTATTGGTGCAGGAGGTGATCGCGGCGATGGCGATGTCGCCGTGCTTGATCGGCGTGTCACCGGTATGTAGAGCCGCGGCGCCTTTGGCGTAGCCACCCTCGGCAACCGGCTTGTCCATCAATGACGTGAACGCGGATTTCAGGCCGGCCAGCGCGATGCGATCCTGCGGCCGCTTGGGGCCGGCGACGCTGGGTTCAACGCTGGCGAGGTCGAGTTCCAGCACCTGCGAGTAGTCGATTTCGCCGGCCTTGGGAATGCCGAACAGGCCCTGCGCCTGGTAGTAGGCGCGGATCGTGTCGACCTGGGCAGCCGCGCGGCCAGTGGCGGCAAAGTACTGGCAGGTGGCTTCGTCGACCGGGAAGAAGCCCATGGTCGCGCCGTATTCCGGTGCCATGTTGGCAATCGTCGCGCGGTCGGTCACCGACATGGCGGCCACGCCCTCGCCGAAGAATTCGACGAACTTGCCGACGACTTTTGCGCGGCGCAGCATTTCGGTAATGGTCAGTACCACGTCGGTGGCGGTGACACCCGGCTTGGCCGCGCCCTTGAGATTGACGCCGACGACATCGGGGGTGAGGAAGTACACCGGCTGGCCGAGCATCGCGGCTTCCGCCTCGATGCCGCCGACACCCCAGGCGACGATGCCGAGGCCGTTGATCATCGTGGTGTGGGAATCGGTGCCGACCAGCGTGTCGGGGTAGGCCATGCCATCTTTTTCCATGACGCCGCGCGCCAGGTATTCCATGTTCACCTGGTGCACGATGCCGACGCCGGGCGGCACCACCTTGAAGGTTTCGAAAGCCTGCATGCACCATTTGAGGAACTGGTAGCGCTCACGGTTGCGCTCGAACTCGATTTTCATGTTGAGGTCGAGCGCGTCGTGCGTGCCCGAGGCGTCCACCTGGATCGAGTGATCCACCACCATGTCCACCGGCACCAGCGGCTCGATCTTCTTCGGGTCCTTGCCGGCTTTCTGCGCGGCGGAACGCATCGCGGCGAGGTCGGCCAGCAGCGGCACGCCGGTGAAGTCCTGCAGGATCACGCGCGCCACGGTGAAGGGGATTTCCTCGGTGCGCTCGGCGTTCGGCTTCCAGCCGGCCAGCTGCTTCACATGCTCGGGCGTCACTTTCACGCCGTCGCAGTTGCGCAGCACCGATTCCAGCACGATGCGGATCGACACCGGCAGCCGGGCGACCGACATGCCCAACGCGGCTTCCAGTTTTTTCAGCGAGGCGAAGCGGGGATTGCCGGTGCCGGTGGAAAAGGTGTCGAACGTGTTGAAAGTGTCGGTCATGATGGTCGATGCGTAGAAAGGAAATAGCGGGAAGACCGGATTTTACCGGAGCGAAACGTAATTACAGGCGAATGCCGAACACGCCCAGCAGCTTGATCATGCCAAGATAAGCCAGGGCGGTGGCGGCGCTGGCGGTGACGAGGCTGAGCCAGAATCCCCAGCCATTACGCAGCAGGATCGGCAGCAGCACGAACAACAGCAGCGAGGGCAGCACCAGCCAGAAGATGCCGCCGGCCAGCGTGGCGACCTTCTGCGTGTCGCCCGTGTCGACATACAGCAGGACAAACGCCAGCAGCGAGGTCAGCGGCAAGGACGCCAGCGCCGCCGCCCAGAACGTGTTGCGCTTGGCCACTTCGGCAATCGCGACGAGGATCAGCGCAGACAGGCCGATCTTGAGCGCGTATTGTCCCATGGTGGCGGATCAGCCTTCGCGCCGCATCTGCGGGCTCATTTAACTTTCCCGCCGCATCTGCGGGAACAGGATGACGTCGCGGATGCTGGGGGAATCGGTCAGCAGCATCACCAGGCGGTCGATGCCGATGCCGCAGCCGCCGGTGGGCGGCAGTCCGTGTTCCAGCGCGCGGATGAAGTCGGCGTCGTAGTGCATCGCTTCCTCGTCGCCGGCTTCCTTCTGCCGCACCTGCTCCATGAAGCGTTCGGACTGGTCCTCGGCGTCGTTCAGCTCGGAGAAACCGTTGGCCATTTCGCGTCCGGTGATGAAGAGTTCGAAGCGTTCGGTGATCTCGGGCTGGGCGTCGGAACGGCGCGCCAGCGGCGAGACTTCGGCCGGGTAGTCGATGATGAAGGTGGGCTGGATCAGTAGCGCCTCGGTGGTTTCCTCGAAGAAGCTCAATTGCAGTCCGCCGAGGCCGTCCTGCGGGCGGTACTTGGCCTTCATCGCGACGAACTGCGTGACCAGCCAGTCGCGGTCGTTCAGCTGCTCGACCGTGTAGTGCGGGTGGTAGGTGCGGATCGCGTCGACGATGGTGAGTCGGGCAAACGGCTTGCCGAGGTCGATTTCATGGCCCTGATAGGTGACCGTGGTGGAGCCGGCGGCGGCCACCGCAGCGGCGCGGATCAGCGATTCGGTGATATCCATCAGGTAGCGGTACTCGCGATAGGCCTCGTAGAACTCCATCATGGTGAACTCGGGGTTGTGTCGCGTGGAGAGCCCTTCGTTGCGGAAGTTGCGATTGATCTCGAACACCTTCTCGAAGCCGCCGACCACCAGCCGCTTCAGATACAGCTCGGGGGCAATGCGCAGGAACAGTTCCATGTCGAGCGCGTTGTGGTGCGTGGCGAAGGGCTTTGCCGCCGCGCCGCCGGGGATGGGATGCATCATCGGCGTTTCGACTTCGAGGAAGTCGCGCTCGACCATGAAGGAGCGGATCGCCTGAATGATCTTCGAGCGGCGCTTGAACGTCTCGCGTGCGTCGTCGTTGGTGATGAGGTCGAGATAGCGCTGGCGATACTTCTGCTCCTGGTCCGCGAGGCCGTGGAATTTTTCCGGCAGCGGGCGCAGCGCCTTCGACAGCAGGCGGATCGACTTCGCCTGGATGGTCAGCTCGCCCTTGTTGGTCTTGAACAGCGTGCCGGTCACGCCGACGAAATCCCCCAGGTCCCAGTGCTTGAACGCGTCGTGCGCCTCGGTGCCGGCGAGGTCGTTGGAGACGTAGACCTGGATGCGCCCGCTCATGTCCTGCAGGGTGGCGAAGCTGGCCTTGCCCATCACGCGCTTCAGCATCATGCGGCCGGCCAATTGCACCTGCACGCCTTCGGCTTCCAGTGCTTCCTTGTTTTTTTCACCGTGGGCAGCAGCCAGCTTGCCCGCGTAGTCGTGACGCTCAAAGTCGTTGGGAAAGGCGACGCCCGCCTCGCGGATCGCGGCGAGCTTGGCGCGGCGCTCCTCAATAATCTGGTTTTCGTCGAGGGCGGGGGGGGTTATT
>JAIBFE010000236.1 GCA_019459705.1 Thiobacillus sp.
GCAACTCAAGGTGCTTTCGCACGCTGAAGTGCCCGAAGGCAAACAGATCAAAGTGACTTCCCTGGTAGGAGGAGCAGCATGAACGTGAAACGAATCGTCGCCAAAACATCCCGTGAAGCCATGCGCCAGTTGCGCGAGGTACTCGGGCCCGATGCGGTCATCCTGTCCAATCGCGCCGTCGACGGCGGGGTCGAGGTGCTGGCCCTGGCGGCCGAGGATATCGCCTCGATGGCGCCGCCGGTAGTGGAGGCGCCCGCGCCGGCTCCTGTCTTCCGCTCAGCGGTGCCGGTCAGCGAGCCCGAGCCGCAGCCCGAGGTCACCATCAAGCGCCGCCTGATCGAGCGCGTCGCCGTGCCGAGCGAGGACAGCGCCCAGCTGGCGAAAAGCGTCATCAGCGAGATCAAGACCTTGCAGACGCGTCTGGAGAGTCAGCTCGCCGACCTGGCCTGGCGCGACCTGCCGGGACGCGACCCCGCCGGTGCCGGGGTGATGCGCGACATGCTGTCGGCCGGCTTCTCCGCCACCCTGGCGCGCGAGTTGCTGGATACCCTGCCAAAGGGCGACGCCGAACAGGCGCAGGCCTGGATGCGCAACACACTGATGAAGCGCCTCAACGTGATGCAGAACGAAACCGACATGCTCGACGGCGGTGGCGTGTTCGCGCTGATGGGGCCCACCGGCGCCAGCAAGACCACCACCACCGCGAAGCTGGCGGCGCGCTTCGTGGTGCGCCACGGTGCCGACAAGCTGGCGCTGCTGACCACCGACAGCTACCGGATCGGCGGCCACGAGCAGCTGCGCATCTACGGCAAGATCCTCGGCGTGACCGTGCACGCGGTGCGCGATGCCGCCGACCTGCGCCTGGCACTGTCCGAGCTGCGCAACAAGCACACCGGGCTGATCGACACCGTCGGCATGAGCCAGCGCGACCAGGCCGTCGCCGAGCAGGTCGAGATGCTGTGCCAGGCCGGCAAGCAGATCAAAAGATTATTGTTGCTCAACGCGACCAGCCACGGCGACACCCTCAACGAAGTGGTGCAGGCCTACCAGACACGCGGCCTGGACGGCTGCATCCTGTCGAAGGTCGACGAGGCGGCGAGCCTCGGCCCGGCACTCGATTGCGCGATTCGTCACGAGCTGAACGTGCACTATCTGGCGACCGGCCAGCGCGTGCCAGAAGACCTGCACCTGGCCAATCGCCAGTACCTGATTCACCGCGCCTTCAAGACCCGCACGCTGTCCTCGCCGTGGCAACTGGACGACAGTGAACTGGCGTTTGCGATGAGCGGCATCCAGGCCAGCCAGCGTGAAAGCGCGGTGGCCCTTGGATAAATTCGTCAGCGATCAGGCCGCCGGTCTGCGCCGCTTGCTGGGGCAGACGGGATTTCAGGTCATTACCGTGATGTCGGGACAGCAGGGCGCGGGCAAGACTGCCGGGGCCCCCG
>JAIBFE010000254.1 GCA_019459705.1 Thiobacillus sp.
GGCGCATGCCGCCGGGTTGGGCAAGCTGTCGGTTACCTCGGCACTCGGCCAGCCGCTTGCGGCGGAGATCGAATTGTTCGCGGCAGACAAGGCCGAGCTCGACAGCCTGTCGGCCAGCCTCGCTTCCGACCAGGCTTTTCGGGATGCGCGCGTCGAATTTGCTCCCGTGTTGTCCTCCCTGCGCTTCTCGGTCGAGAAAAAATCCAACGGCAAGGCGGTGTTGAAAGTGACCTCCAGCCGTCCGGTCAACGACCCCTTCATTGACATGCTGGTCGAGTTGAACTGGGCGTCGGGCCGGCTGGTGCGCGAATACACCATGCTGCTCGATCCGCCCGGCATGGGCAGTCCCCAGACGGTGGCACCGATTTCGGTGACGCCGGCTGTCGCCAAGCCGGCACCTGCAGCGGCCCCACAGGCCCCGGCAGCGTCGGCCGCAGCCAAAGCACCCGCCCCAACCGTTGCACGCAAGCCGGTACCCGTGCCGCGGGCCGAAACGCCGGATCGCGTGACGGTCAAGCGGGGAGACACCCTGACGGGCATTGCCAGTCGTGTGCGCCCCGAAGGCGTCAGCCTGGAGCAGACCCTGCTCGGCCTGTATCGCGAGAACACCCAGGCGTTTGACGGCAATATCAACCGCCTGAAGGCCGGCAAGACACTCGCCGTGCCGCAGGCTGAAAAAGTGGCTGCCATTCCGCAGCAGGAGGCGGTGCGCGAACTCAAGCTGCAAGCGGACGACTGGCGTGCCTATCGGCAGAAACTGGCCGGTGCCGTGAGCGCTGCGCCCGAGGCTCAGGCCACCCCTGGCCAGGCCAGCAGCGGCAAGATCACGCCCAAGGTGGAAGACCGCGCCAAACCGGCACCCGCTGCCCGGCAGGATGTGCTGAAGCTGTCCAAAGTCACGCCGCCGGCAACGGCCGCGGCCGGCAAGGCCGATGAAACCCGTGCCCTGCAGGACAAGCTGCGCGCGCAGGAAGAGGACGCCACTGCGCGCGAAAAAGCGTTGCGGGAATCGGATCAGCGCGTGGCCATGCTGGAAAAGCAGATCCAGGACATGCAGAAGCTGGTCGACATGAAGGAAAAGGCGCAAAACGGCGCGCCTGCACCGGTGGAGCCTGCCCCCGCCGCTGCCCCCGCGCCCAAGCCGGAGGCAGCCCCCGTCGCGCCCAAGCCTGCCCCGGCGCCTGCGCCGGCCGTTGCAGCGCCGCCGGCCAGCCCGGAGCCTGCCGAGAACTGGTACGACCCCCTGCTCGCCAACCCGATGTATTGGGGCGGCGGCCTGGCTGCGCTCGGCCTGGGTGGCGTGCTGTGGTGGATGATGGCGGGCGGCGGTCGCCGCCGTAAAACCGGCGGTACCGCGCTGGAAGACAGCATCATGACCGGCGGCGACGTTCAGCCCAACACCGTGATCGGTGCCGCGTCGGGCGGTAGCGTCAACACCGGCGATACCTCATTCCTGACCGACTTCAGCCAGGCGGGACTGGGCACCATCGATACCCACGATGTCGACCCGATCGCCGAAGCCGAGGTGTACATGGCCTATGGCCGCGATGCGCAGGCCGAGGAAATCCTCAAGGAGGCCATCAACAACAACCCGGACCGCCACGAGATCCGCGTCAAGCTGCTTGAGATTTACGCCGCACGGCACAACACC
>JAIBFE010000086.1 GCA_019459705.1 Thiobacillus sp.
CAGGACGCCGGCGTGAAGATCGTGCTGCGCGCCATCGAGGAGCCGCTGCGCCAGATCGTCAAGAACTGCGGCGAAGAGCCGTCGGTCGTCGTCAACAAGGTGCTGGAAGGCAAGGGCAATTACGGCTACAACGCCGGCACCGGCGAATACGGCGACATGATGGCGATGGGCGTGCTCGATCCCACCAAGGTCACCCGCACCGCGCTGCAGAACGCCTCGTCGATCGCCGGCCTGATGCTGACGACCGACTGCATGGTCGCCGACCTGCCGGAAGACAAGCCGGCCATGCCGATGGGCGGCGGCGACATGGGCGGCATGGGCGGCATGGGCATGATGTAAGCGTGGTTGTTGACGCTTCAGCGTCTTTACAGCCACGGCCTGCCCCTTGCGGGTAAATTCGGCCCCGGTTGTTCAGATCGTCCCTAAGCCCCGCTTCGGCGGGGCTTTTTCATGCGTGCTTCCGCTATCATCGCTCCTCACGCCGAGGAGGTTTTGCCATGCGACGCGCCACCTGTGAACACTTCCGCTGTTTCTGTCTGCTCGTGCAAACACGCCCGCACGCGAGGCGACCCGCATGAGCAACACGCTGCCGCTTGCCAACAGCCTGCACCGTGCCACCCTCGATGCGCTGCGGCGGCAGACGCCGTTTGCGGCGATGACCGAAGACGAAGTCCTGTGGCTGGTTCAGCATGTATCGGTAGCCTATTACGCTCGCGACGCGGTGCTGCTGGAGCCTTCCGACGCCCCGCCCGAGGCACTGTTCATCATCAAGCAGGGCACCGTCAGCGGCGTCACCGCCGACGGCCAGACGGTGTTCCAGCTGGCTACCGGAGAAATGTTCCCACTCGGCGCGCTGCTGGCCGGACGCGGTGCGGCCAACCGCTACGTCGCGGCGAGCGACACCTTTTGCTACCTGCTGCCTGCCGCCGATTTCCAAACGCTGCTGGCCAGAAGCGCGGAGTTTCACGATTTCTGCACGCGCCGCATCGCCAGTCTGCTGGAGGAATCGCAACGCGCGGTGCAGGCCGAATACGCGCTGGCGCTGGACGACGACAACCGCTTTGCGCGCGCCCTGGCCAGCCTGGTGCAGCGCGCACCGCTTTCCACTTTGGCCGGCACCCCGCTGGCCGAAGCCCTGGGCGCGATGGAGGCGGCACGGGTAGGCTCGGTGGTCGTAATCGACGAAGCCGCACAGCCGGTCGGTATTCTCACCCTGAAGGACGTGCTTGCGCGCGTGACGCTGGCCGGCGTGCCGCTGACCACGCCGATTTCCGACGTGATGACGCCACATCCGGCAACGCTCCCGGCCGATGCGCCGGTCGCCGATGCGCTGGTGCTGATGGCCCGCCAGGGCATCCATCACATCCCCCTGGTCCGCGATGGCCGGCTGGTCGGCGTGGTGTCGGAAAAGGACGTGTTCGCCCTGCGCCGTCTGTCGGTGGAAGGCATCACCGCAGCGATCATGCGCAGCGACAATCCCGAGCGACTTCCCGCGCTGGCACACGACATCGGCGATCTTGCGCACAGCCTGCTGGCGCAGGGGATGGATGCGGAAAACCTCACCGCGATCATTTCCAGCCTCAATGACCGCCTTACCGAGCGCATCATCGCGCTTGAAAGCGAAACGGATGTGGCACTGATCGGGCTGCGCTGGTGCTGGCTGGCACTGGGGTCGGAGGGGCGCCTGGAGCAGACGCTCGCCACCGACCAGGACAACGCACTGATCTTTGCCGCGGCGGACGATGCCCAGCGCGACGCGCTGCGCGCCTTTGCGCTGCGTGTGAACCATCGGCTCGATGCCTGCGGGTTTCCACTGTGCAAGGGCGGCATCATGGCGAGCAACCCGAAGTGGTGCCTGTCGCTGGCCGACTGGCAGCAGCAGTTCACCCAGTGGATCGATCACGGCAGCCCCGAGTCGCTCCTGCACGCCAGCATCTTTTTCGATTTTCGCGCGCTCACCGGCGACGCCACGCTGGCGCTCGACCTGCGCGCCTGGCTCAACCGCGCCGCACAAAAAAATCCGCGCTTCCTGCACCAGATGGCGGGCAACGCCCTGCGCAACCGTCCGCCGCTGGGCGTGGTGCGCGATTTCGTACTGACAGACGACACGGCCCACCCGAACACGATCGACCTCAAGCTGAACGGCGCCACGCCCTTCGTCGATGCGGCACGCATTTTCGCGCTGGCCGCTGGCAGCACGCAGACCAATACCGCCAAGCGGCTGCGCGAAGCCGCGCACGCACTCCATATCCCTGACACCGAACTGGCCGACTGGAACCGTGCATTCCACTTCCTGCAGCTGCTGCGGCTTCGCCACCAGCACGGGCAGCAGCGCGTCGGCACGCCTCCCGACAACCACCTCAACCCGGACACGCTGAACCCGCTCGACCGCCGCATCCTGAAGGAGGCCCTGCGCCAGGCGCGCAAGGTGCAGGCGCGCCTGGCGATGGATTACAAGCTGTGATCTGGCCGTTTGCCAAACCGCTGCTACCGCTGGATGCCGCCAGCAGCGCGCGGCGCGCAGCACTGCCCCGACACAAGGTCGACCTCAGGCAGCCACTGGCCGGCATGCGCTGGTGCGTGGTCGACGTCGAAACCGGTGGGCTCGACGCACAGCGCGATCCGCTACTGTCGATCGGCGCGGTGGCCATCGAGCAGGGCCGCATCGCGCTCGATGCCAGCCTGGAAGTCGGGCTGATGCAGGCGCAGTCGACCGCTGCCGCCAACATCCTGATCCATGGCATCAGCGGCAGCGAACAGCGCGCCGGGCAGGCCCCGCACACGGCATTGCTGAGCTGGCTGGAATTCGCCCAGGGTGCGCCACGGGTGGCCTTTCATGCCGCATTCGACCAGACCGTGTTGCAGCGCGCCGAGCACGAACACCTGGGCCTGTCCATCGCTGCACCCTGGTTCGACGCAGCCGTGGTCGCACCGCTGCTGTTTCCCGCTGCCGCACCGCACTGCCGCCATCTCGACGACTGGCTGGCCCACTTCGACATCGCGGTTTTCGCGCGCCACGGCGCACTGGCGGACGCCTACGCCACCGCCGAACTGTGGCTGGTGCTGATGCAGGCCGCCGGGCGCGAAAACATCCTCACCGCACAGCAACTGCACAAGCTACTGCGTGCCCGGCGCTGGCTATCAGCAAATTAGCGCCTCCTAATTTATTTGTGGGCTGCGCAACAAATCCTTAAACTCCGCGCACGCGCGACTTCTACTAATAAAGCGCGTTCCCAATCACGCTCACGGAGGTATTGCCATGCAGTTGTCGGAGAGACATCAGGAGTACTGGCGCAAGAACCTGCGGCTCACCGCAGTGTTGCTCGCCATCTGGTTTGTAGTGACGTTCGTCGTCATCTACTTTGCCCCCCAGCTTAACGATATCGTCATCATGGGTTTCCCCTTCGCGTTCTATATGGCCGCCCAGGGTTCACTCATCATCTACGTCCTCGTCATCTGGTTTTATGCCCATCGCATGAACCAGCTGGACCAGGAATTCGGCGTACACGAGGGAGATGAAGAATGAGCACCCAAACCCAAAGCCAGTTCTTCAAGCAACTCAAGAAGTACTACACCTTCTACACAGGCGGCTTCATCGCCTTCGTCATCGTGCTGGCCATCCTGGAACAGATGGGCCTGCCGCCCAAGTGGATCGGCTACATCTTCCTCGCCGCCACCATCTCGCTGTATGCAGGCATCGGCATCATGTCGAAGACCGCCGACGTATCGGAATACTACGTCGCCGGACGCCGTGTCCCGGCACTGTTCAACGGCATGGCGACCGGCGCCGACTGGATGTCGGCTGCGTCCTTCATCGGTATGGCCGGCACCCTGTATCTGAGCGGCTTTGACGGCCTGGCCTTCATCCTGGGCTGGACCGGCGGCTATGTGCTGGTGGCGCTGCTGCTCGCGCCCTACCTGCGCAAGTTCGGCCAGTTCACCATTCCAGACTTCCTCGGCTCGCGCTACGGCGGCAACCTGCCGCGCACCATCGGCGTCGTCGCGGCCATCATCTGCTCGTTCGTCTACGTGGTCGCGCAGATCTATGGTGTGGGCCTCATTACCGCCCGCCTCACCGGCCTGGAATTCCAGGTCGGCGTGTTCGCCGGTCTGGCCGGCATCCTAGTGTGCTCCTTCCTCGGCGGCATGCGTGCGGTGACCTGGACCCAGGTGGCGCAGTACATCATCCTGATCCTTGCCTACATGATTCCGGTGGTGTGGCTGTCGGTGAACATCACCGGCAACCCAATCCCGCAGATCGCCTATGGCCAGGTGCTGCAGCAAGTCACTGCCAAGGAAAAAGAGCTGAACGATCCGACCACCACGCTCGGCGCAGCCGAAGCCTCGGTCCGCGCGATCCACAAGGAAAAGCAGGTCGCCGCCGAAGACAAGATCAAGGCGCTCGAAGCGGCGATGGCCGCCGGCTCGGCCGACACCATCGTCGGTGAAGCGCGCGCCAAGCTCGATACCGAGCTGGTCGAACTGAAGGCCGCGCCCGAACCCGACGCCAAGAAGATCGAGGCGAAGCAGAAGGAAATCGCCGACCTGACCGGTCCCGATGCCCTGATGGCCAGCCTGAAGAAAGCTGCCGACGGCGCAAAAGCCAAGGCCGGTCCGGTCGCGGCACATGCCACGGCGTTTTCCGGAAAAGGCGCCGAGAAGAAGCTGCTGAATGACAACCCCAACGCCACCGAAGCGGAAATCGCCGCCGCGAAGGCCGAGGACGAGAAAGCTTCCGACACCAAGCGCCGCAACTTCATCGCCCTGGTGCTGTGACTGATGGTCGGTACCGACTCGCTGCAGCACATCCTGATGCGCTACTACACCACTCCGTCGGTGCGT
>JAIBFE010000300.1 GCA_019459705.1 Thiobacillus sp.
GGTCTGCACGCCGGCACCACCGATTCCATCGCCGCCTTCCTCGCAGCCGGCGTCAGCCGCAGCGGCTGCGCCGTCACCTCGCTCGGCAGCACGCTGGTCTTGAAGCTCCTGTCCGACACCCGGGTGGAATCCACCGAACACGGCGTCTACAGCCACTGGTTCGGCGACCGCTGGCTGGCCGGCGGCGCCAGCAACGCCGGAGGCGCGGTGCTGCGGCAGTTTTTCGATGATCGCCAGCTGGCCGCGCTCAGCGAAACCATCGACCCGGGCGTCGCCAGCCCGCTTGACTACGTCCCGCTGCCGCGCCCCGGCGAGCGCTTCCCGGTCAACGATCCCACACTCGCTCCGCGCCTGTCGCCGCGCCCAGCCGACGACGCCGAATTCATGCACGGCCTGCTGGAAAGTCTCGCCCGCATCGAGGCCCGCGGCTACGGCCTGCTGGCGGAACTGGGCGCCACGCCAGTAGGCCGGGTCGACACGGCCGGCGGCGGCGCCCGCAACGCTGCCTGGACAGGCATCCGCCAGCGCCTGCTCGGCGTGCCGGTGACGCGCGCCACCCATACCGAAGCCGCTTACGGTGCGGCCCTGCTGGCACGCGATGGTCAGCTGCGCTTCTCCTCACCCGTCATCTGATCCCTGCCGCCTACAACTAAAGTTGTATATCAATCCTTAAGTGCTTGTCCTACGTTGCCATAAGTTTCCCTAGCCGGAAGCTGGATGAGTAACAAGTTGGGGCCACATTTCCGAGCACCAAGGAAGTGTTCGCGCCTTGCGAAAATCATACTTTTTTGTAGTTTTCATCGACTTTTTCAATTATGAGGAGTTGGATATGGCTAAGCCAAGAAAAGGAAGCGGGCACGAAGAGGAGTTTGAAAATGAAGGCGAATTTCGCTCAGGCCCGGTAGCTGGATCAACATTCGTTCAGGGAGAAAGCTTGCCGGAGAAGAGTCTTGTCTTCGCAGACGTAGATGGGATGGCCATTTTCGAAGGCGACATTATTTTAGGTAGTGTCGATGAAATGCAGGCTGCAATGGATGACTCAGGTGTCGTATTGCAGTCAGTGGGACTTACCGGACAGCAGTTTCGCTGGCCTAACGCAACCATCCCTTATGACATTGACCCAGCCTTACCCAATCAGCAACGCGTAACGGATGCTATCGCCCATTGGCAGCAAAAAACGTGTATCCGCTTTGTGTTACGTACTGCAGCAAATGCAGCGCAGTACCCGAACTTCGTGCACTTCCAGCCTGGAAATGGTTGTTCATCATTCGTGGGGATGCGCGGAGGAAGTCAGGCGCTTACTTTGGGTGCGGGATGCAGCCTAGGAAATGCCATACACGAAATTGGCCACGCAGTTGGACTATGGCATGAACAAAGCCGGGAAGACCGCGATAGGTTTGTACGCATAAACTGGGCGAATATTGCCGCAAATATGCAACATAACTTTTCCCAGCACATTGCGGATGGCGATGATCTGGGTGCTTATGATTACTGCTCGATCATGCATTACCCCACTACAGCGTTTTCAACGAATGGCCAGCCGACAATCGTGCCTTTGCAGCCGATTCCTGCCGGATGCGTGTTGGGACAGCGCAATGGACTTTCCGCAGGCGATATCGCCGGGGTAAGCTCAATGTATCGGTGTGCGCAGAAGCTGCCCATCAAAGATGTCAGAAAAGACCCCGTCAAAGAAATCAGGAAAGAGGCCAGAAAGGATCCCATCAAAGATGTCAGAAAAGATGGCATCAAAGACCCCATCAAAGAAATCAGGAAAGAGGTCAGAAAAGACCCCATCAAAGAAGTCAGAAAAGATGGCATCAAAGACCCTATCAGAGACCCCATCAAGCGTCCGGGGTTTGATCCGATCGGAACCCTGGTTGAGACTGTAACCCAGCCTTGGGGGGGCCTGATTAATCCTGGACTAATCGGAGGACTCAGGGGTGATGCCGGATTATCTCCGTTTGTCCTGGACGCTCCCAGCCAGTTTGGCGGCGATTATGACCAAGTGGTGGCAGATGCTCAGGTGCAACTTGCCGAGATCGAAGCAGCCCTGCTCGATCTTAAACGACAGGAAGCCGAGTTGATGACAGCCTATCAAGCGGTGCTCGAAACACTGGCTTCCCTGGGAGGGGTGTAGTGATTCTCGTGATTTCGTACCCTGCAGAAGAACACACGGATGCAGTCGTAGCGAGGCTCGCGAAGAAGGGTTGTGAAGTTCAGCAGATCGATCTTGCTGACTTCCCGGCCCGGCAAGAATTAACGCTCAACTGGCCTGCCGATCACACCCCCCCCTCGTATTGGGTGGGTGGATCGGCAGGGACGGTTGATCTTTCTCGTGCACGCGCTGCCTGGTGGCGAAGAGTCACCCCGTTTATGGCTGATGACGCGATTAAAGACCCCAATGCACAGGCTTTTGCGGTGAGTGAAACCTCCGAGGCCATGAATGGCATGCTGGACGCCCTGCCATGCAAATGGATGAATCCACGGGCAGCCGATGATGCCGCGCATCACAAACCCTATCAGTGGACAGCTGCCAAAGAAGTGGGCTTGCGACTGCCACGCACTTTGGTCACGACCGATCCGGCTGCGGCCAGAAATTTTATTGAGGAGATTGGAGTAGGAAAGGTCGTGTACAAAGCTTTTCTTGCCACGCATGAGGCTTGGCGTGAAACCCGGCTGGTAAAAAAAGAGGATTTGGATCGGCTAGAACTGGTTCGACTTGCGCCGGTGATTTTTCAGGAATACATAGCCGGTGTGGATTTGCGAATCATCGCGGTGGGCGATCAGCTTTTCACTGCCGAGATTGATGCCCGGGATACGGCCTATCCTGTTGATATGCGCATGGTGATAGGCGAGTCCCATGTGCGGCCAGTTGAACTCCCGAAAGAGGTTCATGCGGCTCTGACAAAGCTCCAGAAACGTTTAGGCCTGCTCTACGGCGCCATTGATGTCCGACGAACCAATGAGGGAGCGTATTATTTCTTGGAGGTTAATCCGGCTGGTCAATGGATGTTCGTGGAAACCAGAACGGAGCTTCCCATCAGCCAGGCAGTTGCGGATTATCTTGAAAAGATGGCCCATGAATGAGGCAAGTGATCGTAACAACAGCACGCCACGCCAAATAAACTTTTTAATGCCATTTGGAGGTTTACGTGAGAGTAGTCCGACTCAATGTAGTTCTGCCGTCTAATATTCTCGGTGGAGTTGCAAAGTCCGTGTTGTCAGAGGTTTGGGATGCATCTTTGGCGGATGTCCCCGCTGTCTTGCTCGCACAAGCTCGACTGCACAACGTTACATTGATACCCAATGGCAGCCTGGAAACCGAGTTGAAGGTTCCAAATACAGGCGCCACGCAGACTCTGATAGCAAGAGTGCATATTAGTATGGATGGCAGCGACCAAGTCAAACCTGGTGACCTTCTAACTACCAGTTTCGTTGAAGTTCCGCACCAACTTGAGCAGGGTAGACTGACAGTTCCTGTAACCCTGATTAATTAAAAACTGCGTTTAAAACTCTGCATAAGGGCGAAGCGGCAGGCGCTGCCCAATAACCGCGCCATCCATACCGAAGCCACCCTGCAGGCACGCGACGGCCAGCAGCGTTTCACCTCCACCCCCGCCTACAACTAAAGTTGTATATCAATCGCTGAACCCATGTCCTATGGTGGGAACACTCACCGCACCACACAGGACACTGGATTCGCGTGTCCCCCGCGCTGCGGTGACCCCACCGGGGAGACGACACAATGAAAATACGCAATCACCGTCTGACACGGGACGACGGGTCTGCGTTGGCCTATCTCGCC
This sequence comes from Thiobacillus sp., assembly GCA_019459705.1. Classification (GTDB taxonomy): domain Bacteria; phylum Pseudomonadota; class Gammaproteobacteria; order Burkholderiales; family Thiobacillaceae; genus Thiobacillus. The sequence continues at coordinate 3,806 of JAIBFE010000300.1, forward strand.
AGCCCGCACGCGGGAGGGGGGATTGCGCCCCGTTTTCTGGTCCTGCACTACACCGCCGGCAGCAGCGCGGCGGGCACGGTGGCCTGGTTCTGCAGCCCGGCTTCCCGCGTCTCCGCCCATCTGGTCATCGCGCGCGACGGCACGGTCACCCAGTTGGTGCCATTCAACCGCGAAGCCTGGCATGCCGGCCAGTCGCGCTGGGGCAGCCTGTCGGGGCTCAATCACCACAGTATCGGCATCGAACTCGACAATGCCGGCTGCCTGATACGGAGCGGCGGAAAATGGGTCTCCCCGCTCAGCCGCCGCAGCTATCCCGACCGCGAAGTCACCGTCGCCTGCCATCGCAACGACCCGCCCGGCACCCCGCCCTGCGGCTGGCACGCCTATACCCCGGAACAGATCGAATCCACACTGGAATGCGGCATGACGCTGGTCAACCATTACGGCCTGGCCGACGTATTGGGGCATGACGACATCGCGCCGGGCCGCAAGCGCGACCCCGGGCCGGATTTCCCGCTCGACTCCATACGCGCGCGCCTGCTCGGGCGCAGCGACGACCATCCCGAGCGCTATCGCACCACCGCCCGGCTGTACGTGCGCAACGGCGCCGGCCCGGAATTTGCCGCCCTGCCGGGGACGCCCCTGCCGCCCCGCACCGAGGTCGAAGTACTGGCAAAACATGGCCTGTGGTGGCAGGTCGACGTCGTCGGCGAGGTCAACGGCGTAATGGACATCGTCGGCTGGTGCCACAACAAATATCTGGAGGCCATCAGTGGCTGAGACGCCGACCTCGCTCGACTGGGAACACGTCCATGCGCAGGAGCGCGCAACCATCCGCGAGCCAGACGGCCACCACGATGGGGCCGAGCGGCCACTCACCGGACTGGCCTTCTCGGGCGGCGGCATCCGCAGCGCCACGTTCAATCTGGGCATCACCCAGGCGCTGGCCGAGCTCAGGCTGCTGCGGCAGTTCGATTACCTGTCGTGCGTGTCGGGCGGCGGCTACATCGGCGGCTGGCTGTCGGCCTTCATCCATCTCAAATGCAACGGCCGGGTCGAGGACGCCGAGCCGCTACTCCACGCCGGTGGCACCGAAAGCTCCGCGATCCGCTTCCTGCGCAGCTACAGCAATTACCTCACCCCCCAGGCCAGCTTCTTTTCCGCCGACACGCTGACCGCGGTGGCCACCTATCTGCGCAACCTGTATCTCAACCTCGTCCTGCTGTTGCTGGCGCTGGGCGGATTGCTGCTGCTGCCGCGCCTGCTGGTGTGGTTCGCGCGCTGGCTCACCGGCTGGGAAGGCGCCCACGCCGCAACCGATGCCAGGCTGCTGCCGCTGTTTGGCGGCGGCATCCTGTTGATCGTCTTGGCCATGCTGTTCATCGGCCTGAACCTGGGCAGCCGCGGCGCGTTCAAGACCCGGCCGTTCTACACCCGCCAGGCCGGCGTGCTGGTGCTGGTGGTACTGCCCGCGCTGTTGTCGGCCTGGCTCATCGCCTATGGTTTTTATGCCGGCGCAGCGCAGCTGGACCGGATTTCACCCGGCGGCTGGGTGCTATGGGGCATGCTGATTTATGTGCCGCCGTGGCTGCTGGGCTGGGTGGGAGGGCGTTTCCTTGGCCGCCACAATCGCGACCAGCCGCAGTTCACCTCCGGCCGCGTTGTCGAAATGGCCGGCTATGCCCTGCTGGCAGGTGCACTGGGCGGACTGCTGTTTGCCGTGTTTGCCGAGGTGGCGCAATTCATCCGCCGCGTGGGGCAGGGCTACAGCGGATCGTGGATAGCGTCGGCTCTCGCCACAGCCCTGCTGCTGAAGTTCTACTCGCTCACCGTGGTGGGCCATATCGGCCTGATGGGGCGTTATTTCTCGCACGACTCGCGCGAATGGTGGTCGCGCCTCGGCGGCTGGGTACTGCTGGCCTCGCTGGTATGGGCGGCCCTGTTCAGCATCGTCTTCATTGCCCCGGCATTTTTTCGCTGGGCCAACGAATGGTTTGTTGCTGCCGGCGGCGCCACCTGGGTGCTGTCCACTGCAACCGGGGTGCTGCTGGGGCGAAGCGGAAAAACTGCGGGTGACACCCGCAATACCTGGCGTGATCTGGCCGCCCAGATGATGCCCTACGTTTTCATCATCGGCCTGCTGGGCCTGCTGGCGCTGGGGCTGCACCAGCTGCTCATGCTGCCGATGTTTTGCAGCGGGTGCGAAGATCATGCCCGTACCTCCACCCAGTTCATGTCCGTGCTTTACCAGGAAGCTGCCAACTTCCAGCACGCCAACATCGCCTGGGTAGCGATCCTCTGCGTCGGCAGTCTGATCGCAGCAGCCGCCCTGGCGTGGCGCATCGACGTCAACCTGTTCTCGATCTACCATTTCTACCGCCAGCGGCTGGTGCGCTGCTACCTCGGCGCCTCGCGCTGCAAGCTGCGCGTGCCACACCCCTTCACCGGCTTCGACCCGCGCGACGATATCAAACTGTCCGACCTCTGCAGCATGCCGCTCGGCAAGCCGCAATGCCAGCGCCCCTACCCCATTCACAATACCGCGATGAACCTGGTCGCCGGCAAGCAGCTCGCCTGGCAGGAACGGCGCGCCGCCGCGTTCTCATTCACCCCCATGGCGTCCGGCTACAGCTTCAACCTGCCCGACGAAAAGGGCCAGCTGCTCAGCCATTACCGCCCCACGTCGCAATACATGGAAGGCGTGTGGATGGGGTCGGCGATGGCCATTTCCGGCGCCGCCGCCTGCCCCAACATGGGGTATCACAGCTCGCCCGCGCTGACCTTCCTGATGACCGTATTCAATGTCCGCCTCGGCCACTGGAGTCCCAATCCGGCCGACGAAAACCACTGGACGAAACACGATCCGCCTTTCGGCGGAATCTATCTGCTGAAGGAACTGTTTGGCCACACCCAGCACACCTCGCCGTTCATCTACCTGTCCGACGGGGGGCATTTCGAGAACCTCGGCATCTACGAACTGGTGCGGCGACGCTGCACCTGCATCGTCGCCATCGACACCGGCGAAGACGGCAAGAGCCATTTCGAGGATCTCGGCAACGCCATCCGCAAGTGCTACGCCGACTTCGGCGTGGTCATCGATGTCCATGCCGAAGACCTGAAAAGCGGCTATTCCGCTGTCGGCCGCGTGTTCTATCCCGCCCGCGAGGACAGCCCGGAACAGCCGTTCGAAGGCTGTTTGATCTACATCAAGCCGAATCTCACCGGCACCGAACCGGCCGACCTGTTGAACTACAAATGCACCCACCCCGGCTTTCCGCACGAATCGACGGCGGATCAATGGTTCGACGAATCGCAGTTCGAAAGCTACCGCAAGCTGGGGCACCACATCGGCAAGGCGGTGTTCGACGCAGCCCTGATCGAGGCCACCCAGCGCCAGGAGATGGCCGGCGACAGCGGACCGATCCTGCCCTGGCTGTGCGAAATCCTGCGCGAACGGCGCGACGAGTCGGCTTGAAAGCACCCCATCCTTGACTAAGGTTCAGGACTGTCTGTCCTGCCCACAGGAGAGCACCATGAAGACATCGACCTGGCTGGCTTTCTTCAGCATCGCGGCCATCGCTGCGCTGGCCTGGCTCACCCAGCAACCCGACACTGCACGCGCCACGCTGCCGCCGGCACCTGTCACAGCACCCGGCGCGGCCGCAGTCACCGACCCCGCACCCACCACCCCCACCACCCACCCCGGTTTCCCCGAGGCCGACGCCGGCCGGTCGCCCTCGGCGCGCGCCGGCCGCGAAATCTGGTTCAAGGCCACGGCCGGCAACGCGCGCTTC
>JAIBFE010000339.1 GCA_019459705.1 Thiobacillus sp.
GTCATGATCGGCCATCAGCAGGTACACCAGCACGCCGCTGTTGTGCTCGGTGTCCCACACGCGCAGGAAGGAAAACACCTCGAGCGCGCGATGGCGCCCCGTCACGCCCCGCCAGACCCAGGAAGCGGGCAGGCTGTTCTCGATGGCAAAGCGGATTTCGCCGCCATCCGTGGTTTCACTTGCTCGGATTGCGGACTCAATCGCTTTGAGTGTGGCCTGCGGAAACGCGCGCCGCCACGCCCACGGCGGCATGAAGAGATGTCTCGCCCAGCGCCTGAAATTCACCATGATCCCGATGCGCCTCCGCCGCCGAATCCGCCGCCGCCTCCGCCCCACGAGCCGCCGCCTCCACCGAATCCCCCACCTCCACCGCTGGACCAGCCGCCGCCGTGGCGGAATCCCGTGGCCACACCAGCGAACACGAACACGGCAATGAACCGCAACACCGGGGTGAATCCAAGCAGCAGCGCGCCCACTGCGCCGCTGCCGAGCGCAGCAATCCCGCCCGCAGCCGGACGGCTCATCAGCAGGGAGAGCAGCCAGCCCGCGACGATACCGCCGACGATGAGAATGACAAACGGAGCATCGTTTCCACCCTTGCCAGACGTGCTGGGCGGCGGCAATGGCTCACCCTCGATCAGCCGCATCAGCTGCTGCACGCCCGCGTCGATGCCGCCGTAGTAATCGCCCGCCTTGAAATGAGGCGTGATGGTTTCGGCGATCACCCGCTTGGCGATGGCGTCGGGAATCGCGCCCTCCAGCCCGTAGCCGACTTCCAGCCGCAGGGCGCGGTCGTCCTTGGCCACGATCAGGATCACCCCATCATCGATTTTTTCACGCCCGATCTTCCACTTGTCGGCGACGCGGATGCCGAACTGCGCAATGTCTTCGGGCTGGGTGGTTGGCACGATCAATACCGCGATCTGGCTGCCCTTTTGCGCTTCGAACGCGGCGAGTCTGCTTTCCAGCGTGGAAACCTGGTCGGCATTCAGCGTGGTGGTCGTGTCTGTGACCCGACGTGCCAACTCGGGCACCGCCACCTGCGCCCAGGCGGACAGTGCGAAAATCGCAAGCAGAAAACCGAACGCGAAGCGCGTTCGGAACAGGTGCATCATTCGTGGATCAATAGCCGTGGGACAGACTGCCGGACGCGTCGCCATCGCCACTCGCCGGGGCGGCCGGCGTAGGTGCTGGTGCGGGAGCAGGCACTATGGCTGGGGCGGGCGCACCGAAATCGACCTTCGGCGGCACGGCGATGGCCTTCTCGTTTTCCACGGTGAAGCTTGGCTTGGTCTTGTAGCCGAACAGCATCGCGGTGAGGTTGGACGGGAAGGAACGCACTGTGACGTTGTAGGTCTTCACCGCGGCGATGTAGCGGTTGCGCGCGACGGTGATGCGGTTCTCGGTGCCTTCGAGCTGCGCCTGCAGGTCACGGAACAGGCCATCGGCCTTCAGTTGCGGGTAGTTTTCCGCGACCAGCAGCAGGCGCGAAATCGCGCCGGTGAGCTCGCCCTGCGCAGCGATGAATTTCTGGAACGCGGCCTCGTCGTTGATGAGTTCCGGCGTCGCCTGGATCGCGCCGACACGGGCGCGCGCCTCGGTCACCGAGATGAACACCTCCTGTTCATGCGCCGCGTAGCCCTTCACCACGTTGACCAGGTTCGGCACCAGGTCGGCGCGGCGCTGGTACTGGTTCAGCACCTCGGCCCAGGTCGCCTTGATGTCCTCGTCG
>JAIBFE010000340.1 GCA_019459705.1 Thiobacillus sp.
GAAGCGAGGCTGGCCGACAGGCTGTCGAGCTCGGCCTTGTCTGCCGCGAACAATTCGATCTCCGCCGCAAGCGGCTGGCCGAGTGCCGAGGTAACCGACAGCTTGCCCAACCCGGCGGCATGCGCCATCAGCGGCACGGCGATCAGGCCGGCAGCCACCAGCTGGGTGGTGAAGCGCTTCAATTTCATCCCGTTTCTCCCTATTGGCCCCGCGCGGCGGGGCTGTTGAATCCTTGACGCCACTATTGACGGCTCGGCAGGCGCAATCTTTAGTGCATGAATCGCACCAGCTCTGGTTTTGCTGCCGTCAGGTCATGTCCCATCAGGCTTCCAGCAGGATCCGCAGCATACGGCGCAAGGGCTCCGCTGCGCCCCACAACAACTGGTCGCCCACCGTGAACGCGGTCAGATACTCCGGGCCCATGTTGAGCTTGCGCATGCGGCCGATCGGCACGGTCAGCGTGCCGGTCACCGCCGCCGGGGTGAGTTCGCGCATGGTGATATCACGGTCGTTCGGCACCACCTTCACCCACTGGTTGTGGGCGGCGATCAGGCCGTGGATGTCGGCCAGCGGCACATCCTTGGTCAGCTTGATGGTGAGCGCCTGCGAATGGCAGCGCATCGCGCCGACGCGCACGCACAGGCCATCGATGGGGATCGGCTTGTCGCTGCGGCGCATGATCTTGTTGGCCTCGACCTGCGCCTTCCATTCTTCCTTCGACTGGCCGGATTCGAGCGCGACGTCGATCCAGGGGATCAGGTTGCCGGCCAGCGGCACCGGCCAGGCATCGACCGGGTAGCGGTCGGAGCGGATGAAGTCGGCCACCTTGCGGTCGATTTCGAGAATGGCCGAGGCCGGATCGGCGATCAGGTCCATGACTTCCGTGTGCACTGCGCCCATCTGCTGGATCAACTCGCGCATGTTGCGCGCGCCGGCGCCGGAGGCCGCCTGGTAGGTCATCGGCGACACCCATTCGACCAGTCCGGCGTCGAACAGTCCGCCCATCGCCATCAGCATCAAGGACACCGTGCAGTTGCCGCCGACGTAGGTTTTCACCCCGTTGGCGATGCCGTCCTGGATGACGTTCTTGTTGACCGGGTCGAGGATGATGATGGCCTCGTCCTTCATCCGCAGGGTCGAGGCGGCATCGATCCAGTAGCCGTTCCAGCCCGCCGCGCGCAGCTTCGGATACACCTCTTTCGTGTAGTCGCCGCCCTGGCAGGTGATGATGGTGTCGCATGCCTTCAGCTCGTCGATGCTGTTGGCATCCTTCAGCGGCGGCACGTCGCGACCGATGTCGGGACCCTTGCCGCCGACGTT
>JAIBFE010000358.1 GCA_019459705.1 Thiobacillus sp.
TGCTCAAGGGGCTGGCGATCCTCTGCACCCGGGGTCCCCGCACCCCGGGCTAACTGGTGCCTTGTATTTTCCACGTGCTGGCCGCACCGGGGGGGGTGGCCTAGTATGCGTCATACTAAACCGACCGCGCCGGCTTCATCGTACGCGGCCGCACGGCGGCCAACCCGCTGGTGATGGACAGCGGCAACAGCCCATCGACCCTGTCGAACACCGAGGGGTCGGTGCTCGATCCCATCGTGGCGATCCGCCGCACCCTGACCCTGTCGCCCGATGAATCGGCGAGCGTGCAGATCATCTCCGGGATCGCGGACACGCGCGAGGCCGCCTTGGCCCTGATCGAAAAATACTGCGACAGGCATTTCGTCGAGCGCGCGTTCGAAATGGCCTGGTTCCAGAGCCAGGAGGTGCTGCGCCACCTCAACGCGACCGAAGCCGATGCCCAGATCTTCGGCCGCCTGGCCAACTCCGTCATTTACGGCAATGCCCTGCGCCGTGCGGCGCCCGGCATCATCGCCCGCAACCAGCTGGGCCAGTCCGGGCTGTGGCGCTTCGCCATCTCGGGCGATCTGCCCATCGTCCTGCTTCATATCGGCGATATCAACCGCATCGATCTGGTCAAGCAGGTGCTGCAGGCGCATACCTATTGGTGCATGAAGGGCCTCTCCGCCGACCTGGTGATCTTGAACGAGGACTTCTCCGGCTACCGCGCGGTGCTGCATGACCTGATCATGGGGATGATCAACGCGGGGCCGAATGCACAGGTGCTCGACAAACCAGGCGGAGTCTTCGTGCGGCGTGCCGAAGAGCTTTCCGAGGACGAGCGGGTGCTGCTGCAGACGGTTGCCCGCATCGTCTTCAGCGACACCGCCGAGACCCTGATCGAGCAGGTGGATCGCCGCGTGTCGGCAGAGCGGGCGTCAGACCGTCTGGAACCCTCGCAGCAGACGGCGGCCGAACCGGTGTATCCGCTGGCCGCGCGCGAGCGCATTTTCAGCAACGGCCTCGGTGGCTTCACGCCCGACGGGCACGAATACGTCATCACCCTCGAACCGGGTCAGACCACACCCGCGCCGTGGGTCAACGTGATCGCCAGCCCGCACATCGGCACGGTCGTCAGCGAGAGCGGCAGCGCGTACACCTGGGCAGAAAACGCCCACGAGTTCCGGCTCACCGCCTGGCACAACGATCCGCTCTCCGACAGCAGCGGCGAGGCACTCTACATCCGCGACGAGGAAACCGGGGTGTTCTGGTCGCCGACGCCGCTGCCCGCCCGCGGCCGCACCGGCTATGTGTGCCGGCACGGCTTCGGCTACAGCGTGTTCGAGCACTATGAAGCCGGCATCGCCTCGGAACTCTATACCTACGTCGCCATGGACGCGCCGGTGAAGTTCGTGGTGGTCAAGCTGCGCAACCAGTCGCAGCGTGCACGCAGCCTGTCGCTGACCGGGTACTGGGAACTGGTGCTCGGCGAGTGGCGGCACGCCAATCTGATGCACATCGTCACCGAAACCGATCCGCACAGCGGCGCGCTGTTTGCCCGCAATGCCTATGGCCGCGAGTGCGCCAACCGGGTGGTGTTTGCCCACGTCAGCGAGCGCGAGCGCACGGTGAGCGGAAACCGCACCGAGTTCATCGGTCGCAACGGCTCGCTGGCCAGCCCGGCGGCGATGCGACGCAAGCGCCTGTCGGGCCGGACCGGCGCCGGTCTGGATCCGTGCGCCGCGATCCAGGCCCGGATCGAACTGGCCGCAGGACAAACGCGCGAGATCGTGTTCGTCTTCGGTGCGGCCCGTGACGCCGATGAGGCACGGCACTTCATCCAGCGTTTCGGCGGACGGGCGAGCGCGCGGCAGGCGCTGGAAACCGTGTGGGAACACTGGAACCACACCCTGGGCGCGGTGAATGTGGACACGCCCGACCCCGCGCTGAACGTGCTGGCCAACGGCTGGCTGGTCTATCAGACCCTGTCCTGCAGGCTGTGGGGGCGCAGTGGCTATTACCAGTCCGGCGGCGCCTACGGCTTCCGCGATCAATTGCAGGACACCATGGCGCTCGTCCATGCGACGCCGTGGCTTGCCCGCGAGCAACTGATCCGGCACGCCGGTCGCCAGTTCCTCAAGGGCGACGTGCAGCACTGGTGGCACCCGCCCAACGGACAGGGCGTGCGCACCCATTTTTCCGACGACTATCTGTGGCTGCCCTATGCCGCCTGCCGCTATGTTCGGGCGACTGGCGACACCGGCGTGCTCGACGAGCCCATCCATTTCCTGGAAGGCCGCGAACTGTATGCGGAAGAGGAGGCCTACTACGACCAGCCGCAACGCTCGCCCGAAGCGGCCAGCCTGTACGAGCACTGCGTGCGTGCCCTCAAGCACGGCCTGCGCTTCGGCGCCCATCACTTGCCGCTGATGGGCTGCGGCGACTGGAACGACGGCATGAATCTCGTCGGCAAGGATGGCCGTGGCGAGAGCGTGTGGCTGGCGTGGTTCCTGGTCGAGAATCTCGAACTGTTTACCCACCTGGCGCGCGACCGCAACGACCAGGAATTTGCCGAGCTATGCACCGCTCAGGCGGCCCAGCTGCGCAGCAACATCGAGACCCAGGCCTGGGACGGCGCCTGGTATCGGCGCGCCTATTTCGACGATGGCACGCCCCTGGGCTCGTCCACCAACGACGAATGCCAGATCGATTCGATCAGCCAGAGCTGGGCGGTCATCTCGAAAGGCGGCGACCCGGTGCGCGCCCGCCAGGCAATGACGGCGGTGGACCAGCGCCTGGTGCGACGCGACAAGCAGATCATCCAGCTGCTCGACCCGCCCTT
>JAIBFE010000015.1 GCA_019459705.1 Thiobacillus sp.
CTTGAAGCGGCGGGCATCGAGTCTCGGCTCGACACCCGCCGAGGCTTCGACCATGGCTGTTTTGCCCTGATGGTCGTGATGTATCCCGAGGCCGACGTCCCGGTCATCCAATTGTCGTTGAGGCAGAATTACGATCCGCACACCCACCTTGCACTGGGTCGGGCCATTGCGCCTTTGCGTGACGAAGGCGTGTTGATCATCGGAAGCGGTCTGAGCTATCACAACCTGCGGGAGTTCGGCGCACAGGCCAAGGAGACATCGGAGGCATTCGATGCCTGGCTACAGGAGACGCTTGTGGACTCATCTCCTGAAACGCGTACGCAGCGTCTGTTGCAGTGGGAGCAGGCCCCTTCGGCCCGGCGCGCCCATCCGCAGGAAGATCACCTGATCCCGCTGATGGTCGCTGTCGGCGCAGCCGAGCGCGAAGCGGCCGTCTGCGTCTACCACGAGCAGGGCTTTTTTCGGTGGAGTAACGGCATCCAGCTTCCGTTTCGGATAAACGGCAGGATAAGGTGCGGACGTGAAGGCAGGGAATTCGAGGCAGGGCAAGGACGGGATTGCGAACGCCTTGCGGTGTGACTGAGCAGGGATGCCGGGCACTGCCGTGAGTAGCCGTGCCCGGATCGCTCTTCCCGCGAGGGAAGAGCGTTACAGACTTACTTCTTGGCGCCGTTCACCAGGGCCTTCAGCGTTGCGCCGGCCTTGAATGCGGGGACCTTGGCGGCCTTGATCTTCAGTTCTTCGCCGGTCTTGGGGTTGCGGCCGGTGCGGGCTGCGCGCTTGCGCACTTCAAACGTGCCAAAGCCAACCAGCGTCAGCGAGTCGCCCTTTTTCAGGGTGCCCGAGATGATGTCGATCAGCGCGCCGACTGCACGTTCGGCATCCGCCTTGGTGGAATCGGTCTTGGCGGCCAGTGCGTCGACGAGTTCTTTTCTGTTCATGTTTTAAAGCTCCTTGGGTGAATGTGGGAAAGCCCGGTTCGGATTATTGTTGAAGAAACCACTTGCTGGCAATGCCCTGATTACCGAGCTTCAGGGCATGTGCGTGATTTTGTCGATACCGGACCGTGGCACCTTACCCGAATTCTGCCCCAGGCGGGGGAGCGATAAGCCATCCGGTGTCATGGGGCGCACAGCGAATCAATCCAGAATGGCCGCTGAATCAAAGGTTTAACGACCATGTTTAAAACGCCGCTCTCCGGTAGTCCGCTGGCCATGACGCATTGCAGGTCATGGTTTTGTGGATATTGCGCTTTCCAGACGCGTTGTCCTGCTTCCACATTGCGATGGCCGCAGGCCGGCTCGCAGGCACCTGTAACCCAAAATCCCGCTGCGGCGGAAACCCGCACCGCCATAAATATCGTCTGCCGCATGCGTTAAACTCGGTTCAAAAGTCAGGTTCGAAAACAACACGAGTCCACACAAGGCATGACCGCATCCATCGACAAACCCTGCCCCTTTTGCCGCCTCGACCCCAACCGCATCATGGCCGAGGACGAACTCACCGTCGTCTACCGTGACGGCTTCCCTGTCTCACTCGGCCACACCGTCATCATTCCGCGCCGCCATTTCGCCACCCTGTTCGAGGCCAGTGAAGCCGAGCAGGCTGCGCTGCTCAAGGCGCTGGGCCAAGCCAAGAATATTCTGGACAAGTATCACCAGCCGGACGGCTACAACATCGGCATCAACCACGGGCAGGCCGGCGGACAGAGCGTGCCGCATCTGCACATTCATTTGATCCCGCGTTACCGGGGCGACAAGGAAGACCCGCGCGGTGGTGTGCGCTGGGTGCTGCCGGACAAGGCGAAGTACTGGGCCTGAGCACAGGCCTCCGGCTCTTCTCGCTGGACGGTAGTATGCCGGGGCGCTGGATCAGCAAGCAGCGTGCATCTTCCGGGGCTGGGGGATGCAGCAAATCTGCAGCAAGCAAATTCTACCTGCCGCTCGGGCAGTGAGATGATGGTGCTTGGCTTGGACAGCAGAACAAATGATGGTCGGGGCGAGAGGATTCGAACCTCCGACTCCTGCGTCCCGAACGCAGTACTCTACCAGGCTGAGCTACGCCCCGAGGCAGATGACGGGTTCAGTGATGAACCCCATTTGAAGAACTA
>JAIBFE010000022.1 GCA_019459705.1 Thiobacillus sp.
AGTGCCTGATGGAAGGGGAAGCCAGAAAACCCGGCGAGCGCCGTTTGCAGATCCTGCAGACGCTGGCTGCCATGCTGCAGGAGCCGCAGCCGGAAAAAATCACCACGGCGGCGCTGGCGGCACGCATCGGCGTGTCGGAAGCGGCCTTGTATCGCCACTTCTCGAGCAAGGCGCAGATGTACGAAGGCCTGATCGAATTCATCGAACAAACCCTGTTCGGGCTGATCGCGCGCATTACCGCCGAAACCCCGTCTCCGGCCGCGCAGGTTGAGGCCATCCTCAGCATGCTGCTGAATTTTGCGGCGAAGAATCCGGGGATGACGCGAGTGCTGATCGGCGATGCGCTGGTGCACGAAAACGAGCGTCTGCAAAAACGCATCAATCAGCTGCACGACCGGATTGAAGCGCAGTTGCGGCAATGCCTGCGCTTTTGCGGCGACAAGCAGTCAGAGCTCAGCGCACCGCTGGCCAACCTGTTGCAATGCATGGTGGTGGGACGCTGGCACCAGTTCGCCAAGAGCGGTTTTACCCGCGCCCCCGGTGGCGACATCGACCTGCTGCTATCACGCCTGCTCGACGTCCACCCTGCCTGACGCGCTGGCGGCCGGCCCGCACACCGGGCAGGCCGGGTCGCGTGGCACCTTCATCACGCGGGCATCGGCACGCAGACCATCCCACAACAGCAGACGGCCAATCAGGGGCTCGCCCGCACGGGCCAGATATTTCAGGGTTTCCAGCGCCTGCATCGCCCCGATGACACCAACCAGAGGGGATATCACGCCTGCCTCGGCGCAGCGCAACTCCGGTTCATCCGCATGCTCAGGGAACAGGCAGTGATAGCAGGGGCTGTCGGCACGGCCAGAATCGAACACAGCCAGCTGCCCGGAAAACCCGATCGCCGCACCTGATACCAAGGGCTTCCCCAGCAGCACACAGGCGCGATTGACCGCATGCCGGGTGGCAAAGTTATCCGATGCGTCGACGACCAGATCAACCGCAGCCACCGCTTTGTGCAGGGCGCTGTCGGCCAGCACCTCCTGCAGGGGGCTCACCTCAATTTCCGGGTTGATCGCCCGCACGCTGCGGGCAAGCGAGTCGGCCTTGTTTTCGCCGATCGCCGTGGTGGCGTGACCGATCTGGCGCTGCAGGTTGGTAAGATCGACCGTATCACCGTCGGCCAGCACCAGCCGACCAACCCCCGCCGCGCCGAGATACAGCGCCACCGGGCATCCCAGCCCGCCGGCACCGACAATCAGCACCGATGCATCGCAAATGCGCGTCTGCCCGGCCACGCCGATTTCCGGCAGCAGGATGTGCCGGCTGTAGCGCAGCAACAGATCGTCGGTCAATTCCACGGGGCAAACGAGGGGTTACTTATAACCGCGCCATTCTTCCGGCGTGTCGTCACGGTCGCCGTGCAGGTGGCGCTCATAGACTTTCATGAAAGCCTGCTGGGATTTGATGTCCGGTTCATTGGCCGCAACGTTGCGCCGCTGCACGCCCTCGCAAAAGTAGGCCAGCGCGCGCTTGAGCTTGCTGAGGAGACTGTTGTCGAGATGGAAGCCCTGGCTTGCCAGCGCCGTTTCCAGACCTTCCAGGGTGTATTCGCAGACGTGGTAACGCACCAGCAAACGGTTGTCATCCGGCCCAACCGTCACCACCAGCCCATCCAGGCCCTGAAGCAGGACCCGTGCACGTTCGGCCTGTCCAGTCGGCAAGGCATGAAAAACGATTTCGCGGTCTTTTTCGAGGTCACAAGGGCGCATGACACACCTGTCAGGCTGAATTTGTCTCAGTATAGCGCTGCACTTTGTGCTGTGGCGGCCTGGCCGTCACAGCACATGATCAACGGCCTTGCAGGATCTGCAACCCTTTCAGCAGATTCAGCGCCTGATTCACCTGATAGTCGTTCTTCGACACGATCTCGCCAGGCTCCAGCGTCAACGGCTTTTTGTCCTTGCCATCCTGGTCCGGCTTGCCGGGGGTCGGCGCCTTGATGACGTCGCTCGGCTTTGTCACCGGGAGCCCATCCCCGCCGTTGGGGTTGCTCAGATGCTTGTCGAGATCCGCCTCGCGTATGCCCAAGCCTTCATCTTCTGACGGCATGTTCGGGTCTTCCACCACGATGTCCGGCTCGATACCCTTGGCCTGGATGGACCGTCCGTTCGGCGTAAAGTAGCGTGCAGTGGTGAGTTTGATTGCCGTGCCATTTCCGATCGGCAGGATGGTCTGCACCGAGCCCTTGCCAAAGGTGCGGGTTCCCATGACAACAGCGCGCTTGTGGTCCTGCAGCGCCCCCGCCACGATCTCAGAGGCTGACGCGGAGCCGCTGTTGACCAACACCACCATCGGCACCTGCTTCACCTCGGCAGGCAGATTTTTCAGATAGTCGATCTGCATTGGGCGCAGATAGTTTTCACGGCTGGCAGTCAACCGCATTTTGGCATCTTCGGTGCGGCCTTCGGTATACACCACCAGGCTGTCGGGCTTGACGAACGCGGCGGTCACCGCGACTGCGCCATTGAGCAGACCGCCCGGATCGTTACGCAGATCCAGAATCAGTCCCTTGAGCGGCAGCTTGTTGTCCTTGTACAGTTTGTTCAGCGACTCTGCCAACAGTTCGCCGGTGTGCTCCTGGAACTGCGTCACGCGCACATAGCCGTAGCCGTTTTCCAGCAGGGTGGATTTGACACTGCGAATCTTGATGACTGCGCGGATGAGGGTCAGCACGATGGGCTTGTCGACGCCCTTGCGCGCAATGGTGAGCTTGATGGGAGATCCCGGCTTGCCGCGCATCCGCTTCACTGCGTCGTTCAGCGTCATGCCTTTCACCGGCGTGTCGTCGAGCTTGACGATCAGGTCGCCCGGCTTGACCCCGGGCTTGTAGGCGTGCGTGTCCTCGATCGGCGAGACCACCTTGA
>JAIBFE010000048.1 GCA_019459705.1 Thiobacillus sp.
GGACGAAGTGGATCTGATGGACAAGGACGAGCACATCGAGCAGGCCTCGCGTGCGATGAAGGCCATGTCGCATCCGCTGCGCCTGAAAATTCTCTGCGTGCTGGGCGACAAGGAAATCAGCGTGCAGGACATCGTCGACCATGTCGGTACCTCGCAGAGCAACATTTCGCAGCACCTCGCCATCCTGCGCGACAAGGGCGTGCTGCGTACCCGCAAGGATGCCAACCGCGTGTACTACCGTGTGGGCGATACCCGCACGCTCAAGCTGCTGGGGATGATGCGCGACGTATTCTGCGGCTTCACCAAGTAGTAAGCGCCTTCGGCGACAGCGGGCCCGACCACGCGCAAGCAGGTCGGGCCTTTGTTTATGGGGCATGCGGCTCCACACGCGCTTCAACGCCCAGCTAGATCGGCGTTCCCATGTGGGGCATACTTCGGAAAGCAGAATGCTTCGCCTCTGCAATTCGCCTCGAAAAAATTATCCAAGCGATTGAATTAAATAATTAATTAGAATACTCTAATGGACGCTTTTCTGGAGGTGACCCCGTGTTGAACCCCGCCCGTTTGCTGGCCTGCGTCATCCTAGCTTCGCCCCCTGCATGGGCAGCGCTGCCCTTCGCCGTTGCCCCGGTGAAATACCAGATGACCGACAGCGGCTACTCCACCGAAGCCACCGTCGAGGCCGTCAAGCAGTCCACCCTCGCAGCGCAGGTGTCAGGACGCGTGTCGGCGGTCAACTTCGATGCCGGCGATTACGTCAAGGCAGGGACCGTCATCGTGCGGCTTACCGCGCACGAACTCTCGTCCGCGGTGGCGGGTAGCCAGGCGCAGGCGGCGCAGGCGGCTGCCACGCTGGCCAATGCGCGCGCCAATTACCAGCGCCAGCAACAGCTGTTTCAGCAGAAATTCATCAGCCAGGCCGCACTCGACCGCGCCACAGCCGAGTTCCGCGCGGCCGAGGCGGCCG
Source organism: Thiobacillus sp. (assembly GCA_019459705.1). GTDB lineage: Bacteria > Pseudomonadota > Gammaproteobacteria > Burkholderiales > Thiobacillaceae > Thiobacillus. The sequence goes on from JAIBFE010000048.1 coordinate 968, forward strand.
CCCGCGCGGCCCGCGCCGGCGTCGGCCAGTCCACCGCGGTCAGCGGCTACACCGTGATCACCGCGCCGTATTCCGGCGTGGTCGCTGCGCGCCACGTGGAAGTGGGGGAAACCGTCGCCCCCGGCACGCCGCTGATGACAGGTTTCGACCCCAAGGACATGCGGGTGATCGCCAACATCCCGCAGTACAAGCTGGCTGAAATCAAGGCTGCGCCGCGCGTCGCCATCGAGATTCCCTCGCGCAACGCATGGATCGATGCGACCGGCGTCACCGTACTGCCGTCGGCGGATGCAGCGACCCACACGGTCAAGGTGCGGATCGACCTGCCGACCAACCTGGAGGGCGTCATCCCAGGCATGTTCGCCCGCGCGCATTTCTCGGTGGGCAGCGCGCGCAAGCTCTCCATTCCCTCCAGTGCAGTGGTGCGCCGCTCCGAAATCACCGCAGTATATGTGGTGAACAAGGACAAGGTCAGCCTGCGGCAGATCCGCCTGGGTACGCCCAATGGGCGCGGTCAGGTGGAGGTGCTGGCTGGCCTGAATCCGGGCGACGTCATTGCGCTCGAACCGGTCAAAGCCGGCATTTACGCCAAAAGCGCCGCCAACCGGCCGGCCCAATAAACGGGAATCCGCATGGGACTCTCCGGACGCATCGCCCGTTTCTTTCTCACGTCCCAGCTCACCCCGCTGATTGCCCTGATCGCGGCGCTCTTGGGGCTGTTTGCCATTCTGGTCACGCCGCGCGAGGAAGAGCCGCAGATCAACGTGACCATGGCCAACGTGTTCATCCCCTTCCCCGGCGCGTCGGCCAAGGATGTGGAATCACTGGTGGCCACGCCGGCCGAGCAGGTACTGTCCCAGATCGCCGGCATCGAGCACATCTACTCCGTATCCAAGCCGGGCATGGCGGTGCTGACCGTGCAATACCTGGTGGGACAGGACCGCACCCAGGCGCTGGTGCGGCTGTACGACACCATCCAGGCCAACCGCGACTGGGTCTCGCCCGAACTCGGCGTCGGCGAACCCATCATCAAGCCGCTCGGCATCGACGACGTGCCGATCGTCACCGTCACCCTGTGGACGCGCGACCCGACCCGCGGCGCCTATGAGCTGGAGCAGGCCGCGCACGCGGCCGAGATCGAACTCAAGCGCATCGCCGGCACCCGCGAAGTGACCACCGTCGGCGGTCCCGGCCGTGCGGTACGGGTGATGATGGACCCCGACCGCATGGCGGCATTCAACGTCTCGGCGCAGGACATCCGCGACGCCCTGCAGGTGTCCAACGCTGCGCAGCCGTCGGGCACGCTGGTGTCGAACAACCAGGAGATTCTCGTCCAGACCGGCACCTTCCTGACCGGCACCGAGGACGTCAGGAAACTGGTCGTCGGCGTCGCCCAGGGCCGCCCGGTGTACATGAACGACATCGCCACTGTCGTCGGCGGACCCGACCAGCCGGCGCGCTATGTGTGGCATGGTCCTGGCGCGGGCGGCCCGCACCAGGCCGACAACGGCCAGACCTACCCGGCGGTGACGCTCGCCATCTCGAAAAAACCCGGCGAAAACGCGGTCGACGTCGCCGCCAAAGTGATCGAGCGGGTGAATTCCCTGCAAAACAGCGTGCTGCCCGAAGGGGTCGAGGTCAGCGTCACCCGCAACTACGGCGCCACCGCCGACGACAAGGCGAAGAAGCTGATCCAGAAACTGATTTTCGCCACCGCCTCGGTGGTGCTGCTGGTGCTGTTCGCCATTGGCAAGCGCGAGGCGCTGATCGTCGGGGCCGCCGTGCTGCTGACGCTCGCTGCCACGCTGTTCGCCTCGTGGGCGTGGGGCTTCACGCTCAATCGGGTGTCGCTGTTCGCGCTGATCTTCTCGATCGGCATCCTGGTCGACGATGCCATCGTGGTGGTGGAAAACATTCACCGCCGCATGGGGCTCGATCACGACGGCCTCGATGCGATCATTCCGCGTGCGGTCGATGAAGTCGGCGGCCCCACCATCCTCGCCACCCTCACCGTGATCGCCGCGCTGCTGCCGATGGCCTTCGTCACCGGCCTGATGGGCCCCTACATGAGCCCGATCCCGATCAACGCCTCGATCGGCATGCTGATTTCACTGGCGATCGCCTTCATTGTCACGCCCTGGCTGGCGCTGAAACTGATCAGGCTGGAAGGCCACGGTGCCCACGCAGCGGGCGACAACAAGCTCACCTCCCTGTTCCGCACGCGCCTGACCCCCTTCCTGCGCGGCACCGAGGGCAAGGGCGCGCGCCGCAAGCTGTGGCTGGGCATCGGCCTCGCCATCCTGGTTTCGGTCGCGCTGCCGATGGTGCAGCTGGTTATCCTGAAAATGCTGCGGTTCGACAACAAGTCGGAATTCCATATCATGGTCGACTTGCGTGTCGGCACGCCGCTGGAAAAAACCGCTCAGGTGCTCGCCGAAATGGGCACGGCCGTCGCAGCGGTTCCCGAAGTCATCGACTACCAGGCCTATGCCGGCACCGCCGCGCCGATCAATTTCAATGGCCTGGTACGGCAGTATTACCTGCGCTCCGGCCCCGAGGTCGGCGATCTGCAGGTGAACCTGGTCGACAAGCACGACCGCGACCGCAAGAGCCACGACATTGCGCAGGAGATCCGCCCGCTGGTCGAGACCATCGCGAGAAAACACGGCGCGGACGTCAAGGTGGTCGAAGTGCCGCCGGGCCCGCCGGTGATGTCGCCGATCGTCGCCGAAATCTACGGGCCTGATTACGACGCCCAGATCCAGGTCGCCAAGCAGGTGCGCGGCGTGTTCGAGAAAACCGAGGGCATCGTCGCCATCGACGACACGGTGGAGGACGACGCCCAGCGCTTCGTGCTGCGTGTGCTGCAGAACAAGGCCGCGCTGGTGGGCGTGGCGCAGAAGGACATCGTTGCAGCGATGAAAATGGGGCTGTCGGGCGAAAATGTCACGCCCATTCACGGCAGCGGCGCCAAGTACGAAATCCCGGTACGCATCACGCTGCCGCCGGAACGCCAGACCGGGATCGATGAGCTCCTGAAACTGACCGTGCGGGGCAACGGCGGCAAGCTGGTGCCGCTCTCAGAGCTGGTGGAAGTGATGCCAAGCGCGCGCGAAAAGAGCATCTACCACAAGAATCTGCTGCCGGTTGTCTTCGTCCTCGGCGACACGGGCGGCAAGCTGGATTCGCCGCTGTATGGCCTGTTCGCGATGCGCGACGACCTCAAGGACAAAGCGTTGGGACAGGGCGGCACCCTGTCCGAATTCTTCATCCGCCAGCCCGCCGATCCCTACGCCGGATTCAGCCTGAAGTGGGACGGCGAATGGCAGGTGACCTATGAAACCTTCCGCGACATGGGCCTGGCCTATGCCTTCGGCCTCATGCTGATTTATTTGCTGGTAGTCGCGCAGTTCAAGAGCTATCTGACCCCGCTCGTCATCATGGCGCCGATTCCGCTTACCATCATCGGCGTGATGCCCGGCCACGCTTTGCTGGGTGCGCAGTTCACCGCCACCTCGATGATCGGCATGATTGCGCTGGCCGGGATCATCGTGCGCAACTCCATCCTGCTGGTCGACTTCATCAACGAGCAGGTGCGGGGCGGAATGGACTTCCAGGAAGCCGTGATCCAGGCCGGCGCCACCCGCGCCAAGCCCATCGTGCTGACCGGCGCCGCCGCCATGATGGGCGCCTTCTTCATCCTCGACGATCCGATCTTCTCGGGACTTGCTGTGTCCTTGATTTTCGGCATTTTCGTCTCCACCTTGCTCACACTGGTGGTGATTCCTGTGCTGTATTACGCCGCGAATTACCGCAAACATCCTTCACCCCATTAGGAGTTTTCACCATGACCGTTGAACGTCTCGTTCGCATCATTGCGGGCTTTATCATCATGCTGTCGCTGGCCCTGGCACACTTTTCCGGCAGCGTCGACATGACCCAGCTGTCCTGGCTGTGGCTCACCGCCTTTGTCGGTATCAATCTGTTCCAGTCCGGCATCACGCGTTTCTGCCCGATGGACATGATGCTGAAGAAAGCCGGCATCAAGCCGGGCGGTCTGTAAGGGAGCACTCATGGACATGCAATTTCTGCAGGACAACTGGATGCTGGTGGCGCTGGCGGTGGTGTCAGGCGCCATGCTGGCCTGGAATTTCATCGGTGGCTCCCTCTCAGGCGTCGAACAGGCCGACACGCTGAAAGCCACCCGACTGTTCAACGACGACGCCCTGATTCTTGACGTGCGCGAGGACAAGGAATATGCGGCCGGTCACATCCCCAAGGCCAGGCACATTCCACTCGGCCAGCTCGCCGGCCGCATGAAGGAACTCGACACGTTCAAGGACAAGCCGATTCTGGTCACCTGCCGCAGCGGAAACCGCTCGGGCCATGCCTGCCGCATGTTGAAAAAAGCCGGATTCGAGACCGTCTACAACCAGGCGGGCGGCATCATCGCGTGGGAACGCGCCAACCTGCCCGTCACCACCAAATAAGGAGTTTTCCATGGCCAAAGTCGTGATGTACTGCACTGCTGTGTGCCCCTACTGCGTAGCCGCCGAACGCCTCCTCAAAAACCGCGGCGTGACCGAGATCGAGAAGATCCGCATCGACCTCGACCCGGCGAAGCAGGATGAAATGATCGCCCGCTCCGGCGGCCGCCGCACCGTACCGCAGGTCTTCATCGGCGACACCCATGTCGGTGGCTTCGACGACACCTCGGCGCTGGATGCAGCGGGCAAACTGGTGCCGCTGCTGGCGGGCGCCTGACGCGGGCGCTTGAATTTTCTGCGCGCCGCCCCCACCTTGAAGCGACCACCGTCGATTCAAGGAACCCCAAATGGAACTCGCCTGCCCCCACTGCCTTGCCGTCAACCGCGTACCGGACGACCGTCTGGCTGACGCCCCGAAATGCGGAAAATGCGGTTCGCCGCTGCTGCCCGGAAAGCCTGTTGACCTCAGCGCCGACACCTTCGATCGCTTCATTGCCAAGGCCGGCCTGCCGGTGCTGGTCGATTTCTGGGCCGCCTGGTGCGGTCCCTGCAAGATGATGGCGCCAGTGTTCCAGCAGGTGGCCGCCGAGATGGGCGCACGCGTGCGCTTTGCCAAGGTCGATACCGAAGCGCATCCGCAGGTATCGATGCGTCACCACATCAAGGGCATACCCAGCCTGATCCTGTTCAGGGACGGCGTTGAGGCGGCGCGCACCTCGGGAGCGATGGAAGCCCATGCGCTCAAGCGCTGGCTGGCGTCACAGGGCATTCATTGAAGCCCGTGTAAAATGCGCACCATCCCCGGAGCCTGCGCTCCGGTTTTCTTATCCAGGGAGACAACATGACCGACGCACAACAACCCGTATTCAACATCGAAAAACTCTTCGTCAAGGATCTGTCGCTGGAAGTGCCCAACGCGCCCGCCATTTACCTGGAACGCGAGGCGCCGCAGATCGACGTCAACATGTCGACCGAAAGCCGCGCGATAGGCGAAGACATGTATCACACCAGCATCACCGTCACCGTCACCGCCAAGATCGGCGACAAGACCATGTTCCTGGTCGAATGCACCCAGGCCGGCATCTTCCGCATCCAGAACGTGCCGAAGGACCAGATTCCCATGGTGCTCGGCATCGGCTGCCCCAACATCGTCTTCCCCTATTTGCGCGAAACCGTGTCAGACGTCATCATCCGCGCGGGCTTCCCGCCGCTGCTCCTGAACCCGGTCAACTTCGAAGCCCTGTTCGCACAGCAACAGCAACAGGCGCAGCAGCAACAGGCCGCCCCCGCGCAAACGCATTGAAGCAGGCGTGTTGAAATTGCGACTGCGCCCTGCCGGTTGGTCACTCGCGACCGGTCTGCTGCTGGCGCTGCCCCACGCCGCCAGCGCGCTGGAATACCGCAGCACCGGGCGCGCCGCGTTGCTGTATGACGCGCCCTCGGCGACCGCAGGCAAGGTCGCCATTGCAGGCAGCGGCCTGCCGCTTGAGGTCATCGTTGAAACCGGGGCCTGGGTCAAGGTGCGCGACCATGGCGGTCGCCTGGCCTGGATCGAGAAATCCGCCTTCGGCAGCGCAAAAAGCGTCATGGTCAGGGCTGAAACCAGCGTCATCCGGCAACAACCGAGCGCCGAAGCGGAAGCCGTGTTTCGGGCCGCACGCGGCGTCCTGCTCGAAGTGACCGGCGAAGCGGACAGCTACGGCTGGCTGCCGGTGAAACATGCCGATGGGCTGTCCGGCTGGCTGCCCACGCACGAGGTATGGGGTCGATGAAACTGTCGGTACTCGGTGCAGGCGCCTGGGGCACTGCGCTGGCCGCCAGTTGGGCGCCCCACCATGACGTCACCCTGTGGGGGCGCAACGCAGCCGAGCTCGACACCATGCGGGCGAATCACGTCAACGCCCGCTACCTGCCCGGCTGTCCACTGCCGGACGCACTGCATTTCAACCCGGATTTCAACGCCGTCGCCGACGCGGCCGACCTCATCGTCATTGCCGTTCCCAGCCACGCCCTGCGCCCCACCTTGACCGCCCTCGCCGCCCGTCCCGGCCTGCCGCCGCTGGTCTGGGTGTGCAAGGGCTTCGAACCCGGCAACCGAAAACTCCCGCATCAACTCTTCGCCGAATTGCTGCCCGCGCACACGCAAACCGGCGTGCTGTCCGGCCCCAGCTTTGCCCAGGAAGTCGCGCACGGCTATCCCACCGCGCTCACCCTGGCATCACACGACAGCGCGCTGGCGCAGCGCCTGGCCGAAGCGCTGTCCGGCCATCGCCTGCGCATCTACGCGCATGACGACGTCATCGGCGTCGAAGTCGGCGGCGCGCTGAAAAACGTCATGGCCATTGCCGCCGGCATCTGCGACGGTCTGCAGCTCGGCCACAACGCCCGCGCCGCGCTGATCACCCGCGGTCTTGCCGAAATGACCCGCCTCGGCGTCCAGCTCGGCGGTCACTTCGAAACCTTCATGGGGCTGTCCGGCCTCGGCGATCTCATTCTCACCACCACCGGCGACCTCTCGCGCAACCGCCAGGTCGGCCTGCACCTCGCGCGCGGCCAGCAGCTCGACGCCATCCTCAAAGAGCTCGGCCACGTCGCCGAAGGCGTCACCACCGCGCCCGAGGTTGCCGCGCTCGCCGGCGAACTCGGCGTCGACATGCCCATCACCCGTGCCGTCTGCCAGATGCTGTTCGAAGGCCTGCCCGCCGCCGAGGCGGTCGATACCCTGCTGAACCGGGAGATCAAGGCGGAATTCTGACCCCCCGGAATTCGATCAACTGTGTTTTGCGCCCGCCTCCGATGCAATTCGCTTGATCGTCGCCACAAAGCCGGGGTCCTCACCTGCCAGCAAGGACGGCAGCGCGTTGCGGAAATCCTCGCGCTGACACCACTCGTGCATGTAGTCCTCCCACGATTGCCACAGCCGCGCCTGCTGGCGGCTCATCTTGTCTTCATACACCAGCACGTAGGCACGTTCGAACAAACTGACCAGGATGGCGAACAAGGCATGCTTGCGCACCAGTTGCTCCTCGCTCAGTTCGCCCTTCACGGCAGGC
>JAIBFE010000079.1 GCA_019459705.1 Thiobacillus sp.
AGCTACGCGCCTAATGCGGGGCGCATCATAACCGAAACGCGACGCCGCTGTCGAGTCGGCGCGGGAATTTTTAGCCTTGATTCAAATCGAGCGGCCAGCGCCGGATCACGTCGTAATGCGCGCCGTCGGTCTCGGTACGCGAGACCACCAGCACGAACTCGCTGATCGGCCAGACCACCGGCGTACATTCCGGCACTTCGCCGCCCGCGGAGTTGCGCAGCAGGGTGACGTGCGGCACGTGCGGGCGGGCGTCGACTGTAAACCCGCCGCCCTGCAGGGCGGCGTTCAGCGCGCCGACGAGATCGAGGTGCGACGGCGGTGTCTCGCTCGCCCCCAGCCAGCCGATGCGGTTGTGCCGCCAGTAGCCGGCCTGGTCGAGGGTCAGTTCGAAGGCCTCGGTCTGGACCGTGTCGGCGCAGGCAGCGAGACGTTCCAGTTGATCGGCTGGCGTGCTGCCGAGAAAGGCCAGGGTGATGTGCAGGGTGTCTACGCGCATGCGGCGGCCGCCCCAGTGCTGGTGCAGCCACTTGCCGGTGCGGTTGAGGGCATCGCGGGTGGCGTCGTCCGGCCACAGGGCGAAGAAAAGCCGCAGCATGTCCGGCTTGCCCGGACCGGCTTCACTCAGGCCCGGCTCGGCCGGACGGGGTTCAGCCGGGCCCGGCTCAGCCACGCACGATCAGGCACACCGCTTCAGCGGCGATGCCCTCGCCGCGTCCGGTGAAGCCGAGTTTTTCGGTGGTGGTCGCCTTGACGTTGATGCGGTCGAGGGCGACGCCGAGGTCGTCGGCGATGTGCGCCGTCATGCGCGCGATGTGCGGCGCCATTTTCGGCGCCTGGGCGATGATCGTGGCGTCGACGTTGCCGACCTGCCAGCCGCGGTCGCGCAGCTGTTCGGCGACACGGCGCAGCAGGATGCGGCTGTCGATGCCGGCGTAGCTCTTGTCGGTATCGGGGAAGTGGCGGCCGATATCGCCCAGCCCCGCTGCGCCCAGCAGCGCATCGCAGATCGCGTGCAGCAGCACGTCGGCGTCGGAGTGTCCGGCAAGGCCAAAGTCAAAGGGAATGTCGACGCCACCGACGATGAGCTTGCGGTTTTCAGCGAAGGCGTGCACGTCGAAGCCGTGGCCGACCCGAATATCACTCATTGAGTTTCACCAGAATCAGACTCGCCAGTTCCAGGTCCTGCGGATAGGTGACCTTGAGGTTGCGGCTGTCGGACTCGACCAGCCTGGGCTGAAGACCGAGTTGTTCGATGGCCGAGGCCTCGTCGGTCATGTCGTTGCCAGCGGCGCGCAACGCTTCGACGAGCTTGCCATGGCGGAACATTTGCGGGGTTTGCGCCTGCCACAGGCCGGCGCGCGGCACGGTGGCCTCGGACCGCGTGCCGGATGCCGACCCGGCAGCGGCGCGCTTGAGGGTGTCCGCCACCGGCACGGCAAGCAGGCCGCCGACCGGGTCATCGGCGACTTCGTCCAGCAACTTGCCCAGCATGTCGTCCGGCAAACAAGGACGCGCGGCGTCGTGCACCAGCACCCAGTCGTCCGCTGAACATATATTCTACATGGCCTGCAGCCCATTCAGCACCGTTTCGGCACGGGTCGTGCCGCCGCACCGCAGCACCTCGATGCGTTCTTCCCGGCCCTGCCACGCGTAGTTGTTCCAGCGCTTGTCGGTGGGCGACAGCACGACAAACAGCTTGGCAATGCGGGGCTCGCGTGCCAGCACCATCATCGCATGCGCAATCATGGGAACCGAATTGAGCGGCATGTACTGCTTTTCAATGCTCCCGCCCATGCGCGAGCCCGAGCCCGCTGCGGGAATCAGTGCGTAAAACTTCATGCGTCGCCTCCGGGCGCCAGTACATCGCGGTTACCGTTCGATTGCATCGACGACACCAGGCCGGCGCGTTCCATGTCTTCGATCATGCGGGCGGCGCGGTTGTAGCCGATGCGCAGCTGGCGCTGCACCGACGAGATCGACGCGCGGCGCGACTTCAGCACGTAGGCCACGGCCTGGTCGTACAGCGGGTCGGCTTCCGCCGCCTCGCCGAACTCGCCGCCGCCCTCGCCTGCTTCTTCCGGCGATTCGAGCACGCCTTCGATGTATTCCGGCTCGCCCAGCGACTTCAGGTAGTCGACGACGCGGTGCACTTCGTTGTCCGACACAAAGGCGCCGTGCACGCGCTGTGGCAGGCCGGTTCCGGGTGGCAGGTAGAGCATGTCGCCCTGGCCCAGCAGCGCCTCGGCGCCCATCTGGTCGAGAATCGTGCGCGAGTCGATCTTGGACGACACCTGGAAGGCGATGCGCGTCGGGATGTTGGCCTTGATCAGGCCGGTGATGACGTCGACCGACG
>JAIBFE010000114.1 GCA_019459705.1 Thiobacillus sp.
CCCCCCCCCCCCCCCCCCCCCCCCCCCCCCCCCCCCCCCCCCCCCCCCACGGCGGCGGACGACCCGTTGGCCGCGCTCAAGCAGATTCAATCCGAACTTCAAAACAATTAGGGAGACCGTTGTGAAAATTACCGTGATCGGCACAGGCTATGTGGGACTGGTGACCGGAACCTGTCTGGCCGAAGTCGGCAACGAGGTGCTGTGCCTCGATGTCGACCCGACAAAAATAGAAATTCTGAAATCCGGCGGCATCCCGATCTATGAGCCGGGCCTCGAAGACATGGTGAAGCGCAACGTCGCCGCCGGCCGCCTGCATTTCACCACCGACATCGAGGAATCGGTGGCCTTCGGACAGATCCAGTTCATTGCCGTCGGTACCCCACCGGACGAGGACGGTTCCGCCGACCTGCAATACGTGGTCGCCGCCGCGCGCAACATCGGCCGCCACATGGACGGCTACAAGCTGGTGGTCGACAAGTCCACCGTGCCGGTCGGCACTGCCGACAAGGTGAGGGCCGCCCTGCAGGACGAATTGAACAAGCGTGGTGTCGCGATCGAATTCAATGTCGCCTCCAACCCCGAGTTCCTCAAGGAAGGCGCGGCGGTGGACGACTTCATGAAGCCCGACCGCATCGTGATCGGCACCGACAGCGATCGCGCCACCCAGCTGCTGCGCCAGCTGTATGCGCCGTTCCAGCGCAACCATGACCGCCTGACGGTGATGGACGTCAGAAGCGCCGAGCTCACCAAGTACGCCGCCAACGCCATGCTGGCGACGCGCATTTCCTTCATGAACGAACTCGCCGTACTGGCGGAAAAACTTGGTGCCGACATCGAGCAGGTGCGCCACGGCATCGGCTCCGACCCGCGCATCGGCTATCACTTTTTGTATGCCGGCTGCGGCTACGGCGGATCGTGCTTCCCCAAGGACGTGCAGGCGCTGCGTCGTACCGGCCAGGAAAACGGCATCCCGCTGCGTGTGCTCGACGCGGTGGAAGAGGCCAACGAGTCGCAGAAGCATATTCTGGTGAACAAGCTGACTGCGCGTCTCGGCAAGGACCTCAGGGGCAAGCGTTTCGCCATGTGGGGGCTGGCGTTCAAGCCGAACACCGACGACATGCGCGAGGCGCCCAGCCGCACCATGCTGGAAGCCTTGTGGGCGATGGGCGCGAGCGTGTCGGCGTACGACCCGGCGGCGATGGAGGAAACCCGCCGCATCTACGGCGAGCGTGCCGACCTGCTGCTGGTCGACAGCCCGATGGATGCGCTGAAGGGTGCCGACGCACTGCTGATCGTCACCGAGTGGAAAGTGTTCCGCAGCCCCAATTTCGACACCATGAAGTCGCTGCTGAAAATCCCGCTGGTTTTCGACGGCCGCAATCTCTACGAACCGCAGGCGATGCGCGAGATGGGTTTCGATTATTTCCCCATCGGTCGCCCGTCCATATGATTTTTTTAGCAGGGGCCGGTAACGCGCCGGATTCGTAACATGGAGCTATCCAGGGAAAAACAATACAAGCGCTGGCGCCAGCGTCTGGCTTGGGTTCAGCATTACCTCAAGGCAAGGCTGAATGACAAGGAGAAGGACAGGGTGCTGCTGCTGACAAAGCAGATTAAAAACCAGGAAGCTGCCGTCATCTTCGATGTGGGCGCACATTTTGGCTACCTTGCCAAAGAGTTTTGCAAACTGTTGGGGGGCCAGGCCAGGGTTTATTGTTTTGAGCCGGTTGAATACACGCGTTCTGTCTTGTTGCGCGTCATGAAGCCTTATGCGAACGCGATTGTTGAGGACTTCGCGCTCAGCGATAAAAATGGCTACGTGGACATCTCGATACCCATCAAGGAATCCGGCAATCTCGGGATTGGTCTTTCCCATTTCGGGGCCGAGTCCGCGCGTGATTACATCATCGAGAAAATTAGAACAGTCAGGCTGGACGATTACGTGATGGACAAGGGGATCGAACGACTGGATCTGATCAAGTGTGACGTGGAAGGCGCGGAGTTTCTTGTGTTCAAAGGGGGGGCAGCCACCATCGATCAATTCAGGCCGGTTGTGTACTCGGAAATTTGTGAGCAACACACCCGGCGGCTTGGATATGCCGCCCAGGAAATTTTCGATTTCTTCTTCGCCAAAAACTATAAGTCCTACGTCATGGACAATGCAGGCGGGTTGGTGGAAGTGAAGGGCACGATACAGGGTGCTGAAGATTACCTGTTTGTGCCGAATTGACGTGTTGCGATTGTGGACGCTTTGCGGTGAATAGCCGGCTTAGGGATGATTCCTGCGCTCTGCGAAACGATCCCTGATAACTTGCTTATGAAGCATTCCCTGGAACGTGTTCTGGTTATCAAACACGGCGCGTTCGGCGACATCGTGCAGTCCGACGGCATCCTGCGCGACATCCGTGCATTTCATCCCGATGCGGAAATCACGCTGCTCACCGCGCCTGCTTTCCGCAAGCTGATGAGCCGCTGTCCGCATATCGATCGCGTGCTGACCGATTCCCGCAGACCCCTCTGGAAAATTTGGGAATGGGTCCGGCTCGCGCGCCTGTTCAAGGCCGGGCAGTTCGCGAAAGTCTACGATCTGCAGAACTCCGATCGCACCGAGCTCTACCGCAAACTGTTTTTCCGGCATACCCGATGGAACGGTCGCCGGGTTCGCGAGCGTCAGTCTGCCGCCCTGCAGGGCCTGGTCAAACAGTTGCAGAGCGAGGGGATCCCGACAAAATGCAGCCTTTCACCGGATGTGTCCTGGATGGTCGACGACATGACTGGCTTCATGCAGCGCGAGGGGGTGCGAACGCCCTATGTTGCCCTGATTCCCGGGTCCGCAGCGCGCCATCCGCAGAAGCGCTGGCCTTATTACGACCAATTGGCCCGTGCACTACTGGAACGCGGCTACGATGTGGTTACCGCGCCCGGCCCGGACGAAATCGAGCTGGCGAAATCCATTCCCGGCCACACGCTGCTGGGTCCGAACGGTTTTCTGAACTGGTTCGAGCTGGCCGGGGTACTCAAGGGCGCAAGCTTCATTGTCGGCAACGATACGGGTCCGAGCCACGTGGCGTCGTGTCTGTGCAAACCCGGCTTGGCCCTGTTCGGGCCGCATACCACGGCGACGCTCACCGGCATGTGTCGCGGAGACTTCCAGGCCATCGAGGTACCCGACCTGGCCGGGCTGTCGGTCGGTACGGTGCTCGACGCCGTGCTGACGCGGCTGCCGCCGTCTCAGCCGAACTCGGTATAGGATTTTTCCTCGACGATGCTCGATCCGCACAACTCGTTGATCGACTTCTTGATTGTTGCCCTGCGGTCGTTCTGAATATAGACCGAGCGCGCCAGTTCGATGAACGTCGGGCCGAAATCGCGCGCCGCCTCGCAGGCGCGGATGTCATCCTCGATCACCCACAAGGCTTGGTTTACTTGGCTCAATTCGTCCTCGAGGCGGGTGAGTTCGGTGGACGGCGCAAGATTTTCGGCACACGCGCGGCTCAAGACTTCCAGCTCGTGGTTTACATTGCGCAGCTTGGCTGCATCGGTCATCTGTTTGGCCTTGATCTTCAGGATGGTGATCTTGTCGATCAGTTCGCCTGCGCCAACCTCGATGAAAACCGAACCCTTTGCTGTGTTTGCCATGATTGTTTCCTGATCGAATACCCACGCAGCCTGAGCCGGCTGCGTTGTGTGCATGCTTTTCTTCTGATCCAGGGCAGCCAGTGCCTTGCCAGAGTCTTAGAATTATATGGCATGGCTTTCCGCCATGCGTTCGCCCTGTCCGCGATTCATCGCGATTTGACGGCCCGTCGTACGCGGTCTGCAGGGGGCATGTTCCTGTAAAATGCGCTGGCCCCGAACAGCCGGCAGGCCGGTCGTGACGGGCCTTTCCACGGCAATGGCGCGCGGTCAGGGCTCCCATAAGGCACAAGTTGATGAATCAAGCAGATAAAGCGGATCAGTGGGGCGCATGCGCGCCGCAGGGTGTGGGCAAACTCCTGGTCCAGGCAAGAAAGCTAGGCCTGGCGCGCGGCCCGGTTAAAAAGATGATGGCCAGAGTGTGGTTGGGATTGCGGCTTCCTGCCCCGGTCGACATCCTGTATGCCGGCCTCAAGTTCAGGGTTCATCCCTGGGACAACGTGGTCGAGAACAAGATGCTGTTCGGCTCCAAGCTGCGCGACTGGACGGAGATCGAGAAGCTGGGTGAATTCGCCGGACACGGCGGCGTGTTTCTCGATATCGGCGCCAACATCGGTTACTACTCGCTGATGGCTGTGCATCAGGGGGCGGCCAGGGCTCTGGCGTTTGAGCCGAACCCGGCCGTTCTCAGTCGCTTGCAATTCAATGTCGAAGCCAACCAGCTGGCGGGCCGGATCAAGGCCTTGCCCGTCGCGCTGGGCGACCGGGTCGCAACGACCACCATGCTGGTGTCGGACCGGGACATGGGCGGCAGCCACATTGGCGATCACGGCGATGCACCGGGTACTCCGATCGAGGTGCAGATGAAACCGCTGGGCGACGTGCTGGCGGAGGAAGGCATCGTGCATGTCGATGCCATGAAGATTGATGTCGAGGGCATGGAGGACGCCGTGCTGTTTCCGTTCTTCGAGACGTGCCCTCGCAGCCTGTGGCCGCGTCTGGTGATCATCGAACACACCAGCGAGAAACAGTGGCAGCGCAACATCCTGGCCTGGATGCTGGAATCCGGCTACCGGGAAATCGAGCGAAACCGCTCCAACGCGATACTGCGCCTGGATTGAGTTCCGTCCAGGACCTGGCCAATATTTTCCGCTGGCGCCGTGCCGGGTATGATGCGCTGTCCAGCCGCGTGGAAGCAGGCGCCGCGCACTACACCGAACTTTTGCTGAAAGCATGAGCACTTACAAAACCATCGAAGATTGCGTCGGGAACACCCCCTTGGTTCGACTCAAGCGCATGCCCGGCGAGACCAGCAACACCATCCTGGTCAAGCTCGAAGGCAACAACCCGGCGGGCTCGGTCAAGGACCGCCCGGCGCTGTCGATGATCGATGCCGCCCAGGCGCGCGGCGAGATCAAGCCGGGCGATACGCTGATCGAGGCGACCAGCGGCAACACCGGCATTGCACTGGCGATGGCGGCCGCGATGCGCGGCTACAAGATGATCCTCATCATGCCCGAGCACCTGTCGATCGAACGGCGCCAGACCATGCGAGCCTTCGGCGCCGAGCTGCAGCTGGTGAGCAAGGAAGCCGGCATGGAAGGCGCGCGCGACCTCGCGGTCGCCATGGAGAAGCAGGGCATCGGCAAGATCCTCGACCAGTTCGCCAATCCCGACAATCCCGAGGCGCACTACCGCACCACGGGCCCCGAAATCTGGCGCGACACCCAGGGAAAAATCACCCACTTCGTTTCCAGCATGGGCACCACCGGCACCATCATGGGCTGCTCGCGCTATCTCAAGGAACAGAATCCTGCCATCCAGATCGTTGGCGTGCAGCCGACCGAGGGCGCGCAGATTCCCGGCATCCGCAAGTGGCCGGAAGAATACGTGCCCAAAATCTGCGATACCAGCCGCGTCGACCGCATGATCTACGTCAGCCAGCAGGATGCCGAGGAAACCACCCGGCGGATGGCGCGCGAGGAGGGCATCTTCGCCGGCATCTCGTCCGGCGGCGCGCTGTGGGCGGCGCTGCAGCTATCGAAAGAGGTTGAGAACGCCGTCATCGTCTCCATCGTCTGCGACCGCGGTGACCGCTATCTGTCGACGGGCGTGTTCCCGGCCTGATGCGCTAGTGGCTAAAACCAAAACGGTCTATACCTGCACTGAGTGCGGCGGGCAGTCGCCCAAGTGGCAGGGGCAGTGCCCGGCCTGCAACGCCTGGAACACCCTGGTCGAAACCATTGCCGAGTCGGCCAAGCCGCGCTTCGCCTCGCTGGCTGCGACGAGCCAGGTGCAGATGCTGCACGAGGTGGAGGGCAGCGAGGAGTCGCGCATCGCCACCGACATCGGCGAACTCGACCGCGTGCTCGGCGGCGGCCTGGTGCCGGGCGGGGTGACGCTGATCGGCGGCGACCCCGGCATCGGCAAGTCGACCCTGCTGCTGCAGGCCATGGCGGGCCTGTCGGGCCGCATGAAGACGCTTTACGTCAGCGGCGAGGAATCGGCGCGCCAGGTCGCGCTGCGCGCACGGCGCCTCTCCCTGCCCGAGACCAACCTGCCGGTGCTGCCGGAAATTCGGCTTGAGGCCATCCTCGCGCAGCTCACCGACCTGAAGCCAGACGTCGCCGTGATCGACTCGATCCAGACCGTGTATTCCGAGGCACTGACCTCGGCCCCCGGCTCGGTCGCGCAGGTACGTGAGTGCGCGGCGCAACTGACGCGCCACGCCAAGCAGACCGGCACCGCGATCATTCTGGTCGGCCACGTCACCAAGGAAGGCGCCATCGCCGGCCCGCGCGTGCTCGAGCACATCGTCGACACCGTGTTGTATTTCGAGGGCGATACCGGCTCGAGTTTTCGCCTGGTGCGCGCGTTCAAGAACCGCTTCGGCGCGGTCAACGAAATCGGCGTGTTTGCGATGACCGAGAAGGGGCTGAAGGGCGTGTCCAACCCCTCGGCCATTTTCCTGTCGCGCCACGGCGAGCCGGTGCCCGGTTCGTGCGTGCTGGTGACGCAGGAAGGCACACGGCCGCTGCTGGTGGAAATCCAGGCGCTGGTCGATGCCAGCCATGCGCCGAGTCCGCGCCGCCTGTCCGTCGGCCTGGAGCAGAACCGGCTCGCCATGCTGCTGGCCGTGCTGCACCGCCACGCCGGCATCGCCTGCTTCGACCAGGATGTGTTCGTCAATGCGGTGGGCGGGGTGAAGATCAGCGAGCCCGCAGCCGACCTTGCCGTGCTCGCTGCCATCGTGTCGTCACTCAGAAGCCAGCCGCTGCCCGACAAGCTGGTGATGTTCGGCGAAGTGGGCCTCGCCGGCGAAATCCGCCCGGTGCAGCGCGGCCAGGAGCGGCTCAAGGAGGCCGCCAAGCTCGGCTTCACCCAGGCCATCGTGCCGGCCGCCAACCAGCCCAAGCAGAAGATTGCGGGGATGGAGATTCACCCCGTTCAGCGGCTGGACGAAGCGATCCGGTTTTTCAGGGAAAGCTGAGCGTGCCCGTTTCGATCGGTGCTCGCCGGAAGCGTTACCGTTTGCGGGCTTTCCAGGTCACGCGGCAGGTCTGCCTCAGGTATTCGAGGGCGCGTTCCATGTGGGCGTCTGGCCAATTGGGGTCGAGGTCGGCGAGCCGTTCTTCCGCTTCGCGCCTCAGATCATCTGCCCAGGATGCCTTCAAGTCTTCTCGGGTCGCCTCAGGCGCATGGTCGTCGATAAATTTGATCACGGCCTGTGAATCGAAACCGCTGGTGCGGAAAACCCGGATGATTTCCTTGCCTTCGCGCAGCAGCATGGCGGCTTTGGGGGGGAGACCGGTGGCAACGAAGAAGCACACCGTGGCCACGACTGCCGGGTCGTCCGCTTCGCCACGCGTCACACGATCCCACTCTTTGGCAACCAGGCGATCGTATTCCCTGACGTCCTCGTCCAGGCTTTCGCGGATGAAATACGTTTCGCTCGACTCGCCATACAGCAATTTATCGGCCGTGCTGGAAGCGGAGCGAATCTGTGGCAAATCCTTTTCGATGAAACGAGCCATCGCGCGTTGCGCACGCTGCTGAAATTCCGTGGGAGCCTCCTTGAGGAAGGTCTTCATCCGGGCGTCATTCAATCGGGCTTTCGCCGGTTTGGCGGCCTTGATCAGGCCGACAAATGCGGTGCGGGTCGGCAGCGTCAGCTCGGCCTGGTCGACAAAGAACACCAGCATGGCGCTGCGGATCAGCGAATCGGCTTCATCGATGTCGTTGCGGGAAACGCCCATTTTCGTGGCCAGCCAGAACGCGAAATCGATGGTGTTCTGGTGCTCTTGACGCATGGCTAGCTCGGACCGGTATTCGGCAAGGGGGAGGGTGGCCGCAGCCGTCTTTTCATCGAGATAGGCGCGTTGGTTCTCGGGTGAAACCGAACGGCCGACGATCAGCGTGCTGTCCGGCATCGCATGGAGCCGCTTGAGCATGTCAGAGCCGGCCTTGGAGTGCGACAGGAAGGTCTTGTCGCGCAAGGAGACTGCGGCAATCTGCAGGTCGCCCTCCGACAGGTCCTCCAGGTAGAGGCTGACCAGGTTCACCATGCGGTGCAGCGCGAGTTCGAGTTCCGGCCGCAAATGCGCGGTACCAAAAAAGTTGGCGATCTGGACAATGCCCTTCGAAAAGCCTTCCTGGATGCTTTGCAACTGCGCAGGCGTGAGGATTCCCTGCTGGGCACCGTAACGCAGGGCCTTGTCAAAAAACGGCCGGTTGTCGAAAGTCGTGAGTGCGGTGGCCATGCATCGTGCCCTTATATAGCAGACTCTTCTTCGTCGCCCGCCGCCGCTTCGGAACCCGCCGCCTCAGGAATCGACGCCACATCAAACTGCTCCAGCATTTTTTGCGCACGGTCACGCAGGATGATCATCACTTCCTCGAACGCATCGGGCACTTCGTAGCGAAGCACCCATGCGGTTTCCATCCAGTCGCCATCAGCGATTTCCGAACGGAAAAGCACGGGCCGCGTATCTTCGAAGAAGTTGCCGAAGGCCAGGCCATGATCGATTTCCTCGATTTTTTCCATGAGCCAGGTGTTGTGGGTCTTGGCATCGGAATCGGGGTCGAGCTGCGGCACGAAACTTCCGCTGGAGGCGAAGCTGAAGACTTCGTCGTAATGGTCGGCAAAATAGTCGGCCAGCGTGTCGCTGCCCCCCTCGATGTCGGCCATGGCTGCAAGGTATTCGTGGACGGTATCGGCGTCGCGGTGGATGACGGCATTCATCATGGCACGCAGCCTTTCGCTGGTGCGATCGCCATACTTCTTTTCCAGCACGATCGAGCGGGCGAACTGCTCGGGCGTGACCAGCATGTTCACAACCGATTCCCTGGACGAATCGAATTCGCGCATGACCGCAAGCAGATCCTTGGGCTGCAGCTCGTCGAGGATCTCCACCAGCGCATGATCGCCATGTTCTTCGGCAATGGTCGCGAGCGCGTTCTCGGCGCCGGCGATATCGCCGGCAAGAATCAACTGCGAGGATTTCAAAACAACCGGGTGCATGCCATGTCCTTCTTGATGAATAGTTGCGCTTAACGATCCAGCGGATCAAATCCCTGCTCGGCGAGCCAGTCCGAGCCCGCTTCATTCAAGTCATCCATTCCGTCCTCGTCGCGGTTTTCGTCGTCCTCTTCCTGATCGGCTTCCGGCGCCGACTCGCGCATCGGCGCAGACACCGAATCCTTGCCGCGCATGAATTCCAGCGCGGCTGTGGTGACGAGGAAGGCGTCGCCCCCATCCACCTTCAGCGACGATTCGATCAGGGGCCGGGCCCAGCTTGACACGGTCAGCTCGCTTTCCAGTTCGGACCAGGCGAAGAAAGCGCTATCCCCGGGTTCGCTCAGCACGACTTGCTCCATGATTTCAGCCGAGTTGAAATCAAACGCGCCGTAGAAAGCAACCGCGACCATTTCCGGGCTGAATTCGATCATCGGCAGGATGGCATCGATTTCCCGGCGCTTCTCGTTCAGGCGCTTTTGCAGCACCGACTTGCCTTCGGAGTCCGTCACCAGATCATCGACCTCGTCGATGTAGTTCTTGATGAGCTCGGAAAAATAAGGGGATTTTTTCACTGCAGGGCGTCCTGGATGTATTTGCCTGAAATATCCCAGGCGACAGCCAAAGGGTCTTCGATCAGATTGCGTTGCCGGTATTCGTCGTAGGCCTTGCGGCGCGCGGGGTCGGCAAGCACTTCATAGGCTTCCTGAATTTCCCTGAAGCGCACCGGCGCATCCGGGGACGGGTTCTTGTCCGGGTGGTACTGCGCGGCCTTTTTCCGGTAAGCGGCTTTGATTGAATCCGCTGTTGCAATGGGCGAGATGCCCAATATTTCATAGCTGTCCTGCATAACGTCCTTTTTAGGTGTCCATTAACCCATCCGTACTGGACCGGATTCACATGATTTGCAGTCGACGGCTGCCTAGATCATCACCTGCCCATGCTCCCGCGTATCATGGAACGCGACCTTGGGCCAGCGCTCCTGCGCCAGCGACAGATTCACGCGCGTGTCCGCCAGATACACCAGGTTGCCATCGACGTCCTTCGCCAGCTTCAGCGTATTGGCCTTGGTGAATTCCGCAAGGTGCTGGGCATCGGGGCAGGTGACCCAGCGCGCGGTGTAGATGCCGGCGTTTTCGAAGCTCGCGTCGACCCCGTATTCGGTTTTCAGGCGGTGGGCGACGATCTCGAACTGCAGCGGGCCGACGGCGCCGATCAGCAGCGTGTTGTCGACGAAGGGTTCGAACACCTGCACCGCGCCTTCCTCGCCCAGCTCCAATAGCCCCTTGTTCAGCTGCTTGGCGCGCAGCGGATCGCGCAGGCGCGGGCGGCTGAACAGCACGGGGGCGAAGTAGGGCATGCCCTTGTACTGCAGCGCCTCGCCTTCGGTGAGGGTGTCGCCGATGTGCAGCTGGCCGTGGTTGTGGATGCCGATGATGTCGCCGGCGACGGCGTCTTCCATGCGGGTGCGCTCGTTGGCCATGAAGACGACGGCGTTGGCGATTTTCATGTCCTTGCCGGTGCGGCGGTGGCGCACTTTCATGCCGGGCGTGTAGCGGCCGGAGCAGACGCGGAAGAAGGCGATGCGGTCGCGGTGCTGCGGGTCCATGTTGGCCTGGATCTTGAACACGAAGCCGGTGAATTTAGGTTCGGCGGGATCGACCACGCGCTCGACCGCCTCGCGCGGCAGCGGCGAGGGCGCCCACTCGGACAGCGCGCGCAGCACTTCACGCACGCCGAAGTTGTTGATGCCGGAGCCGAAGAACACCGGGGTCTGCTTGCCCTTGAGGAAGGCATCCAGTTCGAAGCCGATGCCGGCGCCGCGCACCAGTTCGATTTCCGACAGCAGGGTGTCGGCTTCGAGCGGGAAGCGCTCGCGCAGCGCAGCTTCACCCAGCCCCTGCAGCGATTCGAACTGTTGCCCGGCGTTTTCCTCGCCCGGCTTGAAGCGCAGGATTTCGTCGTGGATCAGGTGATAGACGCCCTGGAAGCGCTTGCCCATGCCGATCGGCCAGGTCACCGGCGCGCAGTGAATTTTCAGGATCGACTCGATCTCGTCCAGCAGTTCCAGCGGCTCGCGCACCTAGCGGTCCATCTTGTTGATGAAGGTGATGTTGGGCGTGTCGCGCAGGCGGCACACTTCGAGCAGCTTGATGGTCTGTTCTTCCACGCCCTTGGCGGCGTCGACCACCATGATGGCGGCATCGACCGCGGTCAGCACGCGGTAGGTGTCTTCCGAGAAGTCCTTGTGGCCCGGGGTGTCGAGCAGGTTGAACACGCAGTCGCCGTAGGAAAACTGCATCACCGAACTGGCGACCGAAATGCCGCGCTCCTGTTCGACCGCCATCCAGTCGGAGGTGGCGAACTTGCCGCTTTTCTTGCCCTTGACCGTGCCAGCCATCTGGATCGCGCCGCCGAACAGCAGCAGCTTTTCGGTCAGCGTGGTTTTACCCGCGTCGGGGTGCGAAATGATGGCGAAGGTGCGGCGCTTTTTGACGTCGCGCACCAAAGCCGGATCGCCGGTATGGGCCGGTGCGGTCTGGGTGGATTCCATTGGGGGCGTTAGGCAGATTGAAGCAGGGCGCCATTTTAACAGGCTGGCGAAGAACTCTGCGCGCTGCCTGGCGCGCAAAGTCCATATTAAGGCCGTATCAATCGCACTTGCAGTCGTTGGTGGTCTTGCGCGCGAGTGTTTTCCTGGCGGCGGGCCTCATCAGGTTCGGTACCGAAATCTGCTGCGGAGTGCCGAGCATCAGTTCGCGCTGGATTTTCCAGCGGTTGCCCTCGCGCACCCATTCGAGACGCTTGGTCGAGATATCCCGATAGTTGGGCGAGGTGTAGGTCTGGCGGAATTCGGTCGCGGCCTGGTTGGCATCCGGGGTGTGCACCTTGAGATCGTCGATGCCGATGGTGAGGTTGCCCGGCTTGGCGAGGCGCACGGCACGCTCGCTGGCCCATTGTTCAAGTGAGCGGCCATTTTCAGGAGCGAAGCCTTTCGCGTAATACTCGCGGTACCGCGGGAAGTCCTTCGACGACCAGGCTGCCGCCCAACCCGCAAGCGCCTGCTGGACGGTTTCGGGCGGCACGGCATCCTGGATCGGCAGCGGTTCGGCCAGCCTGGCCGGTGCAGCCTGGATCGTGCGCGGCGCCAGCTCCATGTCGCTGGTCGCCATGGTCGGCGCCTCAGCCGGACACTGGCTGTCGGGGTCGACTTCCTGGCGATCCTGGCCCAGCTCCTGGGCGCTGGGCATTCCGTCACGACCGACCTGCAGGGTGGTGAGCAGCTTGCCCATACCCGCCAGGGTGCGGGCGTGGGCAATGGCATGCTCGTAAGAGGCGTTCACGTAGGCGCGGCGCGCCTGGAAGTATTCGTTTTCGGTATCCAGCAAGTCGAGCAGGGTGCGCTGCCCGATGTCGAACTGCTTGCGATAGGCTTCGCGGGCTTTTTCGATCGCCAGCTGGTGCTGATCCAGGAAGCCCAGCTGCCGCGAGAGGTTGTGGATGTCCTTGAAGGCGATGACCAGGGTCTGGCGGACGTCGCGGCATGCCTTGTCGCGCAGTTCCTTCGACTGGGCCAGCCGCTCGGCGTACTGGCGGGACAGTGCGCGATCGGAGCCGCCCTTGAACAGGTTGTAGTTGAGGACAAGTTCGATCACTTCGTCATCGCGTCGTCCTGCGATGCCATTGTCGTTGAAGGCGACATCCTTGCTGGCACGCAGATCGATCCGCGGCTGGAAGTTGGCCTGGCGACCGCGCGCATCGGCCTGTGCCGAACGCACATTCTCGATGGCTGCGTTGAATGCCGGGCTGCCCTGATAGGCCAGCTTCAAGGCTTCTTCGACGTTGGGCGGAATGCCCTGCTTCAGCAGTCCGGGCGCGATCATGTCGCCCGGCGGGAGTTCGCCGACGATGCGCTGGTAACGCGCGCTGACATCGTGAAGATTGCTGGCCTCGGTGAGCATGTTCGACTGCGACAGTGCCAGACGGCCGCCCGCCTGTTCGAGGTCGACCCGCCGCCCCACACCGGCCTGAACGCGCTGCTGGATCTGGCTGAATACCTGATCGTGTTGAGCGAAGTTTTCCTGCGCCAGTGCAGACAGTTCACGATAGCGCAGCACGTCCAGATAGGCGCGCGCGGCGTCCAGCGCGATCGATTCGGATATGTCGAGGACTTCGTAATACCGCACCAGCTTGGCATACGCCAGGCGGGCGACTTCGTCGCGCGTGGCGAAGCCGTCGTAAATCATCTGGTTCAGCGAGAGCGCCGTACCCCGGCGGGTATAGTTGGTCGTCGGCTGGTTGGGCTGCGTCAGGTTCTCGCGCCCGATGCCGGTGGTGAGATCAACGCGCGGGAAATAGCCGCCGCGGGCGACGTCCTGCTCATATTGGGAGGAGAGAAAGGTGTGCCAGCGGGCTTGCACTTCGGGATTGCTTACAATGGCTTTCCTGACGGCGTCCTGCAGCGTGACGGGCGTCTGTGCCCAGGCAATTGCCGGGAACAGGCTCATCAACGATAAAAACAGCACGATCTTTCTTATTGGCATTCCTTCAGCCTCCCGGAACACGTCCGATAACTTCTATGTGGAGCAATACGGTATTTTGACAGCAAAATTTATACCAGACTGGCTGTCGACACGTTTTAATCACGGACATGTGCGGCTTTGCTTCAATATCGGGAAAGCGTTTTGGGATTACTCAGTGAATCAGGCATGTCGTGGGGTTGGGTGAGGACATGCGCTGTCGGTCGGCGGCCCGTTGCCGTTTTGCGTACGGGCACGCAGCCGGCACGCCCTGGCCCCGCATACTGACGCGCTGCGCAATGTTGAATTATCGACAGTTTCCGGCAGGACTTGGCTTGATTCAGGCGATTTGTCTGCTGGCTTTGGGTTTGAGTGTCGTTTTTGCCGATGTTGCAATCGACCGCATGCTGTTGCTGGCTGGCCAGCGCTACGGCAATGCCGGGGGGACAGCGGTGGTGGCCTGGCGCGATTTGCTGACCCAGGCTGTCAGCCAGCCCGATGCGATCAAGCTGCGGCGGGTCAATGATTTCTTCAATCGCAGAACCCGGTTTGGCGAGGATAGCGATATCTGGGGCTCGCAGGACTACTGGGCGACGCCGCTGGAAACGCTGGGACGTGCGCAGGGGGACTGCGAGGATTTTGCGATCGCCAAATACGTGACGCTGAAACTGCTGGGCATCCCGTCCGACAAGCTGCGATTGACCTACGTCAAGGCCCGCATCGGCGGGCCGCAAAGTACCCTTGTCCAGGCCCATATGGTCCTGAGCTATTATCCAGCCCCAGATGACGAACCACTGGTGCTGGACAACCTGATTTCCGATATTCGACCCGCATCCCGCCGCACTGACCTGATCACCATCTTCGGCTTCAACGCCGAAGGGATATGGGTCGGCGGGGGACCAAGCCCGCGTGCGGCCAGTGCGTCGCAACGCCTTTCAAAGTGGCAGTCGGTGCTTGCCAGGATGCGGGAAGAAGGAATCGATTGAAACATTTCATGCACAGGGACATGTCATGACACTCACCAAGCAGCTCTGGATCGCCGTCGCGGCCATCATGACTATCGCGTTCGGGATCAGTTTTCTGATCAGCGCGTGGTCGGCAAAAAGCTATCTGGAAGATCAGCTGCGGCTGAAAAATCTCGACAATGCGAATTCGCTTGCGCTGTCGATGTCCCAGATCGAGAAGGATCCTGTGCTGATCGAGCTGCTGCTTTCCGCACAATTCGACATCGGGCATTACAAGCAGATCAGGCTGACTTCGCCGTCCGGCAAGGTGATGGTGGAGCAGGTCAGCGAGGCGGGTACCGACAAGGTGCCCGCCTGGTTCGTCAAGCTGATTCCCTTGCACACCGAGCCCGGCATCGCCCAGGTGCAGGATGGCTGGCGTCAGTACGGCACGTTGACAGTGGTGAGCCATAATGGCTTCGCCTACCAGGCCTTGTGGGAGGGCAACCGCAGGCTGCTGGGCTGGTTCCTGGCGAGCGCGCTGCTGTGCGGCGTGATCGGCACCCTGATTTTGCGTTCCATCACGCGGCCGCTGGGTGAGGTGGTCAAGCAGGCCGAAGCCATCGGCGCGCGCCGTTTCATCACCATCAACGAGCCGCGCACGCGGGAATTCCGCAGCGTGGTGCGGGCGATGAACGCGCTGTCAGGGCAGGTGCGCAGCATGCTGGAAGAGGAGTCCGCGCGGTTGGAGCAACTGCGGCGCGACGCCCAGCAGGATGCGCTGACCGGACTGTTGAATCGCGAGCATTTCCTGAAAAGAATCCAGCATGCGCTGGAGGATGAAAACTCGGCCGCGACTGGCGCGCTGTTCATCCTCCGTCTCCCCGATCTCATCAAGCTGAACAAGGAGTTGGGGCGTGAAACCACCGACACTCTGCTGAAACGGGTGGCGGGCGCGCTACAGGAGTCCTGCCCGGACGAGCCCTGTCTGATTGGCCGCTTGAACGGTGCCGACTTCGCCGTGCTCGCGCCCGACGTGGATGCGGTCGACGATATGGCGCAGCGAATTTCAGCCCTTGCCCTGCTGTCGATCAATGATCCGAGTGCAGCCACGGAACACGCGGTGCTGCTGGGGGCGGCCGTGTATCGCCATGGCGATGCGGTGTCGCAGGTATTGTCGCGCGCCGACATGGCATTGAGCCGCGCCGAACACGAAGGCGGCAGTGCGGTCGAGATCGGCGAACTCAATGTGGAATGGAAGCCCGCAGCAAGTCTTGTCGCGGCATGGCAGGTGCTGATCGACACCGCCCTGAATCTGAAGCGAGTGCAGTTTGCGACCTATCCGGTGCTGAACGGGCAGGGCGAACTGATCCACTACGAGGCGCCCGCACGCATGCAGATCATCCAGAGTTCGCTGTGGATGTCTGCCCAGGAGTTCATGCCGTGGGCCAGCCGGCTGGGGCTGACCGAGCGAATCGACGAGGCGGTGTTCGACTACGCGCTGGTCTGGCTGGAATCGAACGAGGGGCCGGTGTGCATCAACGTGTCGCCGCAGTCCGTATGCGATCCGGTACTGACCGCGCGCTATTACCAGGCGCTCAAGCGCAAGCTGCCCCTGGCGCAGAAGTTGTGGATCGATATTCCCGAATTCGTCGCCTATCGCCACGCGAGGGAATTCCGCGTGTTCTGCGACACGCTCAAGTCACTGGGCTGCAAGATCGGCCTCGAACACGTGGGCAACCAGATTTGCCATATCGGCGAACTGTATGACGTCGGGCTCGACTATCTGAAGATCGACAGCGCGATCATCCGCGACATCGACCAGAGTCTTGGCAACCAGACCTTCCTCAGAGGCGTGTGCACCATCGCCCACACCATGGGCATGATGACCATTGCCGAGGGGGTGCTGAATCAGCGCGAAGCCGGGTGTCTGAAGGAGCTTGGATTCAAGGGGATGACGGGACCGGGCATCGTGCTCGGTTGAGAAGCGCGCAGACGCGGCCGGGACGGCTGCGGGCGCGCTTCAGATCGTTTCGTTGGCCCCGCCGAGCAGGTCGAGCGCGCCCAGCGACTGGCGCATCGAACGGCGCTCCATCAGTTTTTCCTGCGCGGGAAGCGGCAGGTCAGTGAAGCGGATGACATCGCGGTCGATCAGCAGATCAATCAAATCCTCAAGCACCCGCACCAGCCGCAAGTCGGACTGCTGCAGCGTGCTTTGCTCCAGCCCCATCCGGTGCATGAAGTCGAGCAGTTCCGGCGAACTGGACGGCAACTCCTCCAGGCCCTCGCCGGGTTCCAGGTTGATCGTGATGATCCGGCCCTGTTCGTCACGCTTTACATAAGGCATTCGTCGTTGTCTCCAGGCGGGTCGAACCGCACTTTATTCCAGGTCGGGCTCAGTCGGTGATCAGCTTACCCTTGCTCAGCAGGTCCTGAATGATCTGCTGGTCAGACGTGTAGCCCGTGACCAGGTCGACGCCGGACAGATTGATGATCTGGTCCGGCCCCGCCATCGCGGCGCCCTGCGACTTCACTTCAAGCACCGTCGTGCCGGTTCCGGCGTTGTAGCTGAAGTGCAGATAATCCGCTAGATTTCCGGCATCCGCGCCGGCGTGCGACTCGCCTTGCAGCAGGTCGCGCAGATCGAGCTTGTCGCTGTTGTCCACCGTATCGAAGTCCGTCACGGTATCGACGGCAGGCGTAGCCACCGTTCCGGCATCGGCCAGTTCCCAGCGGAACACGTCGGCGCCCAGACCGCCCGTCAGCGTGTCGTTGCCCGTTCCGCCGATCAGGGTGTCGTTGCCGCTGCCGCCATTCAGGGTGTCTGTCCCAGCGCCGCCAACCAGCCAGTCATTGTTGTTGCCACCGTTCAGGGTGTCGTTGCCCATGCCACCGACAATCAGGTCATTGCCGTCGCCGCCGTTCAGCGTGTCGTTGCCCGCCAGACCCTGGATGTGGTCATTGTTCGCGGTGCCGGTCATCGTGGTGCCGCCGGACGTGCCGGTCATCGTGTTGGTGGTTTCCGAGACGGTCACCGCGATGTTCTGGGTGGTGGAGGCCGTGCTGCCGTTGCCTGCTTCCGTCGCCGTCGACGTGACGGTCAGGTTCAATGTGCCGGTGTAGCCGTCGGCGGGCAGGAAGGTGAGTCCTTCGAGCTGGGCCGGGGTGAACGACCACACGCCACCGCCCAGGTTGGTGCCTGCGTTGAAGGCAGCGCCGGCCGGTACGCCGGCAATCGTGACCGACAGCGTCTCGGAGCCGTCCGTATCCACCATCGCGGTGGAAATCGGCAGGGCAATCGGCGTGCCGAAGGTGGTTGCGCCGTTCCGGAACGAGATGTTGCTGATGGCGATTGAGGAGTCCTTGCCCGTATCGCGGGCATTGAGCACGAGCCACGAGAACTGGTAGCCGCCGGCCGTCGGGGCCGTAAACGTATAGGCGCCGGAGGTGTTGTTCGCAGGGCCGGCCTGCTCGGCGGACGTGATCAACGTACTCGTTTGCGTGCCATTCGGGTTGGTGACCACGAGCACGACGAGATCGTTGTAGCCGTCGTTGATTTCGCTGGCCAGGTTCTCGCCATTGATGAATGTCCAGTCGAATACCACGGACATTCCGGCCGGCAGCGTGTAGGTGTAGTTCGTCAGCCCGCCGTCCTGCACGTCCACCGTGCCGGAATCGTTCGTACCCGGTCCAGGCGGCGGATTGAAACTGTCGAGAGTCGACGACGTGAAACCGATCGCGGCAGCCAGGTTGGACTGGCTGGTCCCGCTGGTCGTGTTGGCCGTGCTTGCACCCGCCACCAGGGCATCGAGCTCGGCCGGCGCGAACAGTTGCGGAGCATCGGCTACCGGCGTCACCACCACGCTCACGCTTGCGGTGTCGATCCCGCCATTGCTGTCGCGGATGGTGTAGGTGAAGGTGTCGGTTCCGCTCCAGTTTGCGTTAGGCGTATAGACCAGGTTGCCGCCCGCGTCGGTCGTCACGGCTCCGTTGGTCGCCTGCGTGTATCCCCAGAGCAGGAGCGGGTCGCCGTCTGGATCGCTGTCGTTGCCGAGCACGTTCAGCGTGAGGGCCGTGTCTTCGGCGGTCGTGTAGCCGTCGTCTGCCGCCACAGGCGCGGTGTTGCTCGGCGCAGTCTGGGAGATAGCCAACCGCGCACTGCTCGCGTCGCCGTCGGCGTCGACAATGTTGTAGGTGAACTCGTCCGGGCTGGTGTCGGCATACTGGATGCTGTCGAAACCCGTCAGCAGGATCTTGGTGCTGGCACTGGTGTCGACACCATAGAGCGCGACATACTGGAATGGCGTGCCTCCGGTATCGACATCGAGGGTGAAACCGGGCTTGGCGACCGCGCCGCTGCCGGTGCCGACCAGGTTGCCACTGCCGTCATAGGCAGCCCAATAGAATGGCACGCCCGAATTGGTGCCCGAATAGAAGTTGGCGTTGAGGGAGAGCACCTCGTTACCGAGGTTGACCATCAGCGCTTCCGGACTGGAGGGATGGCCGTTGAGGTAGGTTGCACTGCCGGAGCCTCCGGCAATCCCCAAGCCATCGGTGCCATCCGCCAGTGTGCCGTCCAGGACGGTCAAGACGCCCGTGCCCGTGATGGACAGAATATTCGCAGCCAGCGGCACATAGGTCGTCGGGTCGATGAAGAACTCATTCTGGCTCGCGACGTTGCGGGCGCCATTGAAGGCCGTGATGCTGACGTTGCTCCAGTCGGCCAGGCCGTTGCTGCCACCGAGTGTGGTGAACAGCGACGACTCGTAGGTGTACGAGCCGTCCTGGTTCATCGACAGGATGCCCTTGCCGGTATCGACCGTGATGACCCCGCCGACAGCGGTGTAGGTGGTGCCCTGATAGACGACGCTCTCGACCGTCCCGGGCAGTTCCGCGCCCAAGTCGTTCGTCGACACATTGCCGGCCGTATTGCTACCCATCGTCAGCGTGGCGAAGTCATTGCCGGCCAGCGGCGCATCGTCCTCGACATTGACGGTCAATGTCCCCGTGGTGGTCAGTGTTCCGTCGCTGGCCGTGACAGTGATGCCCAGGGACGCGATGTCTTCGGCGCCGGCCGTTGCATGATCGATCGGTCCGCTGAGCGTGACGGTATAGGCGCCGGTATTGGTGATGCTGATCGTCATGATCACGTTGCTGCCGGCGCTTGCGGTCAGGGTCGAGGTGCCGCTGCCGCTCCAGGTGATGGCCTGGCCGCCGGACGTCAGCGCGGTCGAAGGCGCCGTGAGCGTGACGGAAAGCGCGGGGCCGTCGATATCGGTGATGGCGAACGTTCCGCTCGAGACAAGCGCATTGGTCGTGTCGGTCGGTGTGCCGGTCGTATCCGGAACCCCGTTGGGGAGCCCCTCTTCCGAGATGTTGGCAGTCTTGCTGGCAGTACCGAATGAAGGCGCGTCATCGGTGCCGGTCAGGGTCACGGTGATGAGCTGGGTGGAGCCGTCGGCGGTGGCGACCGTGATGGAGTCGGTGTAGCTGGAGCCGGCGACGAACTCGTTGTGGGCCGAGCCCATGGTGTAGGTCCAGGCGCCTGCCGCGTTGATGCTGAAAACCCCATAGCCATTTGATCCGGCGACGTTGTTCAGCGCGACGAAGTCGGCCGAGCTGTCGGGATCGGTGGCGGTGAGGGTGCCCGAAGCCGACTGGATCGCGTTGGACTCGGTGATCGCCGCGGTCGAGGTGCCGGCGATGACGGTGGCGTCATCGGTGCCGGTCAGGGTCACGGTGATGAGCTGGGTGGAGCCGTCGGCGGTGGCGACCGTGATGCTGTCGGTGTAGCTGGAGCCGGCGACGAACTCGTTGTGGGCCGAGCCCATGGTGTAGGTCCAGGCGCCTGCGGCGTTGATGCTGAAAACCCCATAGCCATTTGATCCGGCGACGTTGTTCAGCGCGACGAAGTCGGCCGAGCTGTCGGGTTCGGTGGCGGTGAGGGTGCCCGAAGCCGACTGGATCGCGTTGGACTCGGTGATCGCCGCGGTCGAGGTGCCGGCGATGACGGTGGCGTGCGAGGTGGCCGGGAGGGGCGCCGGGGTGAGGGGGGGGGTGGCCGGGGGCGGGGGGGCCCGGGTTGGTGGGGGGGGTGTGGGGCGCGCCCAACAACTTGTTCGTCGCGGGCTCCAGAAACACCTAAAGATTCCGGGGCGCCACCGCCGACGGCTCCACCCAGCTCATCACCGTGACCCTGACCGGCACCGATGACGCCACCGTCATCGCCGGCACCTCGACCGCGGCGATCACCGAGTCCAACGCGATCCAGTCG
>JAIBFE010000130.1 GCA_019459705.1 Thiobacillus sp.
ACTCCCCCCCCAGCTGTCGGGCGGCCCAGTCCTGTAATGCTTGCAAACGTTCCACTGCTGTGCGGCTCCGAATAACGCTGTTCCAAATAACCTTGGCCCGGATTTTACATCGCTTGTCCACCTTGCCCGGCTATACCCTCGTTGTGCTGTTGCTGACTGCCCATTCTGCGGCTGCGGACGGGCTCGCACTGAAAAAAGATGTCGAGCTGGGCGGCTCGGCGGCAGCGGGCAAGGCGGGGCCGATGTTCCTGAGCGCCGACCGCATCGAATCGACCGCCCCCAATATCATTGAAGCCAGCGGCCACGTGGAGGCCCGCCAAGCCGGGCATAACTTCTATGCCAACTGGCTGCGCTACGACACTACGCTGAGCCTGGTGGAAGCGCGCGGCCAGGTACGACTGGAACAGCCCGCGCTGCTGGTGAGCGGCGATTCGCTCAAACTCAATGTCAACGATTACAGCGGCGAACTCACTCAGCCGGTTTATCGGCTTGCGGCCCAGCCAGGACGCGGTGACGCCAGCCGCATCGATTTCATCGACGAAAACCGTTTCAACTTCCAGGACGCCACCTACACCACCTGCCCGGTCGACAACGACGACTGGTTTCTCAAGGTGGGCGACCTCGACATCGACAGGACGCGCAATGTCGGTACTGCACGCAACGCCTCGCTGCATTTCCTGGGCGTGCCCATCCTGTATACGCCGTGGATGAACTTTTCGCTCAACAACGAACGCAAGACCGGGGTGCTGGCGCCGACCTTCGGCACCACCGAGCGCAGCGGCCTCGATATCCTGGTGCCGTATTACCTCAATCTCGCGCCCAACTACGACGCCACGCTGTATCCCCGCCTGCTATCCAAGCGCGGCGTTCAACTGGGCGGCGAATTCCGCTACCTGTTGAATGACTTCCGCGGCGAGAACCGCGTCGAATACCTGCCCAATGACAGCGAAGTCGACCGCTCGCGCTGGAGCGTCGCGCTGAAAAATGAATACCGCCTGAACGCGAACACCCAGGCCGGCATGCTGTTCAACCGCGTGTCTGACGACGATTATTTCCGCGATCTGTCCAATCTGATTTCGATCACGTCGATCAGCCACCTCAATCGCGAAGCCTGGGTCACCACGCAGCATGCCAACTGGAATGCCGAGTTGCGCGCGCAAAGCTTCCAGACCCTGCAGGACTCCACTGCCGCACCGATTGTCGAACCCTACGCGCGCTTGCCGCACGCCCGCCTGGGGATGGCACAAACCTTCGGCAACGGCCTGGAGTTCAAGCTGGAAAGCGAAGCCACCCGCTTCGCCCACCCCACCCAGACAGAGGGCACCCGGGTACTGGCTTACCCCACGCTGCGCCTGCCACTGTCCAACTCGTTCGGCTTCCTGACCCCGCAAATCGGCTGGCACAGCAGCTATTACGCGCTGGACGACAGCGTGGCAGAGCAGCGTATCACCCGCAACGTGCCCATTTTCAGCCTCGACAGCGGCATGGCCTTCGACCGCCCGTTCAGCTTTGCCGGAAACAGCTACGAGCAGACGCTGGAGCCGCGCGTCTATTACGTCTTCGCGCCGTATCGCGATCAGGCGGCGATTCCGGTGTTCGACACTGCCGCGCTGGATTTCAGCTACGCGCAGATGTTCACCGAAAACCAGTTCATCGGCGGCGACCGCATCAACGACGCCAACCAGCTGACAGTCGCGGTCACCAGCCGCTTCATCGAATCCGAGAGCGGCCTGGAACGCCTGCAGGTCACCCTCGGCCAGCGCTATTACTTCAGTGCCCAGCAGGTCACCCTGCCGGGCGTGGCACCACGCACCAGCAACGCCACCGACCTGCTCGCCGCTGTCAGCGGGCAGATCACGCGAGACTGGCGCATCGACACCGCCTGGCAGTTCGACACCCAGAACGGCACCACCATCCGCCAGAATCTCGGCGCCTCCTACCGCCCAGGTCCCGGCCGCGCGGTGAACTTTGGTTACCGCTTCATTGACCAGACGACCGAGCAGGTTGACCTTTCTGCGCAATGGCCGCTCGGCAAGCGCTGGTATGGCATGTTCCGCTACAACTATTCGTTCCAGGACGACAAACTGGTCGAAGGCCTGGCAGGCCTTGAATACAATGGCGGCTGCTGGGTTGTACGCGGCGTGTTCCAGCGCCTCGCCACCAAGGAAAACCAGTCCACCGATGCGTTTTTCATCCAGCTCGAGTTGAACGGAATGGGGCGCATCGGCTCCAACCCGCTCGACGTTTTGAAACATAGTGTTCCCGGATACAGGCCAAGCAATGACATTCTTCAAACGCCCTGAATGGCGCCGTCCCCACTGGATGCTGGCGCTGCTGATCGCCGCATCGACCCTGGTGCCGGCGTACGCCGCCGTGCAGCCGCTCGATCACATCGTCGCCATCGTCAACGACGAAATCATCACCCGCCAGGAACTCGCCCGACGTTATGACGAAGTCGTGCGTAACCTGTCACGGCAGAACACGCCTCTGCCGCCGCGCGACACGTTGGAAAAACAGCTGCTCGAACGCATGGTGACCGAACTGGCGCTACAGCAGCACGCCCGCACCACCGGCGTTCGGGTCGATCCGACGCAGATCGAACGCGCGCTGCAACGCATTGCTGCGCAGAACAAACTCGACATGGCCGGGCTTGCAGCCGCACTCGAAAAGGATGGGCAAAGCATCGACAGCATGCGCACCACCATCCGCAATGAACTCCTGATTGCCCGCGCCCGCGAGCGCGATGTCGACAACCGCATCTCGGTCAGCGATGCCGAAATCGAGGGTTACCTGCAAACCCAGGCGCAGCAGGGCGTGGAGACGGAGTACAACTTCGCCCACATCCTTGTCACCGTGCCTGAAAACGCCTCGCCCGAGCAGATCCAGGCGCGCCGCGCGCGTGCCGAGGACATCCTCGCCCAACTCGCCGCGGGTGCCGATTTCGGCCAGCTGTCGGCCAGCTATTCCGATGCCCCCAACGCCCTGCAGGGCGGCGCTTTCGGCTGGCGCCCCAGCGGCAAGATGCCGGCCCTGTTCGCCGATGCGCTGAAGCCGCTGCAGCCTGGCCAGGTCAGCCCCTTGCTGAAAAGCAGCAACGGCTTCCACATCCTCAAGCTCATCGACAAGCGCGGGCTCGACACCACCCTCAGCGTCACCCAGACGCACGCGCGCCATATCCTGATCAAGACCAACGAACTCACCTCGGAAGCCGACGCCCGCAACCGGCTGCTGCAGCTGAAGGAGCGCATCGATAACGGCGTGAAATTCGACGAGCTGGCACGCCTGCACTCCGAAGATGCCAGCGCCTCCAAGGGCGGCGATCTCGGCTGGATCAACCCAGGCGACACCGTACCCGACTTCGAGAAGGCGATGAACGCCCTGCAGCCCGGCGAGGTCAGCGCCCCGATCCAGTCACCCTTCGGCTGGCACCTGATCCAGGTGCTGGAACGCCGCGACCAGGACGTCACGCAGGAGCGCCAGAAACTGATGGCGCGCCAGGCCATCCGCGAACGCAAGGCCGAAGAAGCCTTCCAGGACTGGGTGCGGCAGATCCGCGACTCGGCCTACGTCGAGCTGCGCCCGATCGATTGACCCCCTGGCTCCATCAAGGGTGAGTGAAGCAATGAATCCACCCGTCCTCGCCCTCACTGCGGGAGAGCCGGCCGGCATCGGCCCCGACCTGTGCATCGCGCTGTCGCAACAGACATTGCCCTGCCGCGTGTCGGTGCTGGGCGATGTCGAGGTGCTGCGTGCCCGTGCGGCCCAGCTTGGCATCGCGGTCGACTTCGTCACCGGCGACGCCATCCCCTTGCATCGGACTGGCACGCTGCATGTACGCCACATCCCGGTTGCCGCACCTGTCGTGGCAGGCGCGCTCGACCCCGACAACAGTGCCCACGTGCTGGCCCTGCTCGATGCGGCGATCGAGGGCTGCCTGAACGGCTCGTACCAGGCCATGGTCACCGCGCCGGTGCACAAGGGCATCATCAACGACGCCGGCTTCGCCTTCACCGGCCATACCGAATACCTGGCCGACCACAGCGGCACGAAAAGGGTGGTGATGATGCTGGCCGGTGGTGGGCTGCGCGTCGCGCTCGCCACCACCCACCTGCCCCTGCGCGAGGTGGCCGACGCCATCACGCCGGCGCTGCTCATCGAGGTGACCCGCATCCTGAATGCCGACCTGCAAAGCAAGTTCGGCATCATTCGGCCACGCATCCTGGTGGCCGGCCTCAATCCCCACGCCGGCGAATCCGGCCACCTGGGGCGCGAGGAGATCGACCTCATCGAGCCTGTGCTCGCGCGCCTGCGCGGCGAAGACATCGATCTCGTCGGCCCGCTGCCCGCCGACACCCTGTTCTCGCGCATCCGCCAGGAGCCGTGCGACGCCGTGCTGGCGATGTACCACGACCAGGGCCTGCCGGTGCTCAAGTACGCCAGCTTCGGCGCCGGGGTAAACATCACGCTTGGCCTGCCCTTCATCCGCACCTCGGTCGACCACGGCACCGCGCTCGACCTCGCCGGCAGCGGACGGGCAGAAGTGGGCAGCCTGCTGACAGCAATCGACGTGGCGATGGAGATGGTGGCGAAGCAAGGAATCGGCCGCTAGCATGCATACCCCGCGCAAGCGCTTCGGCCAGAACTTCCTCATCGACGACGGCATCATTCATGCCATCGTCAACGCCGTTCACCCGCAGGCGGGAGAAACCGTGGTCGAAATCGGCCCCGGCCTCGGCGCACTGACCCAACCTTTGCTCGAACGCCTGCCGCATCTGCACGCCGTCGAACTCGACCGCGACATCGTCGCGCGCCTGCAAAGAACCTGGCCAGCCGACCGCCTCACCGTGCACAGCTGCGACGCGCTAAAGTTCGATTTCGGTTCGCTGGGCCACGACCTGCGCATCATCGGCAACCTGCCCTACAACATCTCGACGCCGCTGGTGTTCCATCTGATGGAGTTTGCTGCGCACATCCGCGACATGACCTTCATGCTGCAGAAGGAAGTGGTCGAGCGCATGGTCGCCGAGCCGTCCACCGCCGATTATGGACGGCTGTCGATCATGCTGCAGCGGCGTTTTCACCTGGAATGGCTGCTCGACGTGCCGCCCACCGCCTTCAACCCGCCGCCCAAGGTCGATTCGGCTGTAGTGCGACTGATCCCGAAGACACCGGCTGAAATCGTCGCGCTCGACGAGGCGCTGTTCGCACGCGTGGTCGCCGCCGCATTCTCGCAGCGCCGCAAGACACTGCGAAACACGTTGGGCAGTTTGGTGAAGGCGGATGATTTTGCTGCGGTCGGGGTCGATGCCGGCAAGCGCGCCGAAAATCTTGCCGTCGCCGACTACGAGGCCATTACCCGGCACTTGGCGGGGCTGAACCCGCCCGCGTAGACCCCTGCAGAACGAACCACCGACGCTCAGTCCGGCAGGAAGGGGTAGTCGGTATAGCCCTTCTCTTCCCCCGTGTAGAGACGCTCGTAATCAGGGGCGTTCAGCGGCGCACCGCGGCGGAAGCGCTCGACCAGATCGGGATTGGCCAGAAGCAACCGGCCGAACGCGATCGCATCGGCCGCGCCGGACGTCACGGCCTGCTGCGCCGTCTCGAAGTCGTATTCGTTGTTGCGGATGAAATTGCCTGAATACAGCGTGCGCAACCGATCGTAGTCGAATGGAATCCACTGCTCTCTCGGCGCGCCGCCAGCTCCCTGCAGGATGTCGAGGAAGGCCAGCCTCAGCGGATTCAGTTGGGTAACCACGTAATCGAACGTCTCCTGCGGATCGTCGTCGCGGATGTCGTTGAACGGCGTCACCGGCGACAGCCGCAGGCCGACCCGGTCGCTGCCGATGGCATCGCACACCGCGTCCATCACCTCCAGCAGCAGGCGCGCACGGTTCTCTTTGCCGCCGCCATAGGCGTCGGTGCGGCAGTTGGTCGACGAGCGCAAGAACTGGTCCAGCAGGTAGCCGTTGCCGGCATGCACTTCGACGCCGTCGAAGCCGGCTTCCATCGCATTGCGCGCCGCCTGGGCGTAATGGCCAACCACAGTGGGGATTTCCGCAAGTTCGAGTGCGCGCGGCGTAACAAAATCCTGCATCGCCTGCCCGGTGAAAACCTGGCCCGCCGGGCGGATCGCCGAGGGTGCGACCGGCAGGGCGCCGCCCGGCTGCAGATCGGGATGCGAAATCCGTCCCACATGCCACAACTGCAACGCAATTTTTCCGCCGGCGCCATGCACCGCATCGGTCACCTGCCTCCATCCCGCGATCTGCTCCGGCGTATGGATGCCGGGTGTACGCGGATAGCCATGGCCCTCCGCGCAGACGGGCGAGGCTTCGGTGAGAATCAGCCCGGCCGACGCGCGCTGGCGATAGTATTCGGCGACCAGCGGCGTCGGCACGTTGCCGGCACCGGCACGGTTGCGCGTCAGGGAGGACATCACCACGCGGTTGGCCAGGTCGATGGCGCCGAAACGGGCGGGAGAGAAAAGGTCGGTCATGCGGGCTTCCTTGGGTTGGGCGCTGCGGAGAGTGTGTTTTGCAGCTGTCGTGAGGCCATGTTCGCGCCCACAAGTTCCGGCAATGCCCCGGCCCAGCCCCGCTTGCGTCGGCAAACGCCTATGGCCGGATTTACTTGCTACCCCGAACCTGGTGACAATTGCACCTGCAGCCATATGCCCGCCCGCGGCGAAGGAACCCGGAATGACCGAAAATCAGGAACGCTTTACTCAAGCCCTGGCACTATTCGATGCCGCCAATGCGCAAGACCCCAATCTGGATGAAGGCCAGCCGAAGGAACTGCTTTACGCCAAGCGCATGTCGGACATGATCGCCCGCTTTGCGCCGGATGCCTCCGAAGCCGCGCAACTGGCCGTGCGCGCCCAGCACATCCAGCGCTGGAAGGTGCCGCGCAACACCTATCCGATGACCAAGGAAGGCTATCACGCGTGGCGGACCGGGCTGTACACGTTCCAGGCAGACACCGCAGGCGAGCTGATGCGCCAGGCCGGCTACGACGACGCGATGATCGAGCGCGTCAAGAAAGCGGTGGGCAAGCGCGGCATCAAGAGCAATCCCGATACGCAGATGCTGGAGGACGTCGCCAGCCTCGTCTTCATCGAGCACTACATGCTGGCATTTGCCCAGAGCAAGCCCGAATACGACGAGGCGAAGTGGCTGGAAATCATCCGCAAGACGTGGAAGAAGATGTCGAAGAACGCCCAGGCCTTCGCCCTGTCCGGCAAGCTCAAACTGCCTGAGCCCCTGGTGCCGCTGATCACCAAGGCGATCACCCAATAGGTACAGCGGGGGTAGGCGCCCTTTACTCCGCCCACTCCTTCACCCATCCCGCGGTTCCCTTCTGGATGAATTCGATCGGGTAGCCGTCCGGGTCTTCGATGAAGGCAATGACCGTCGTGCCGTGCGACATCGGCCCGGCCGGACGCAGGATTTTTCCGCCCTTGGCCGCAGCGGCATCGCACGCAGCATAAACGTCGTCGACCTCGATGGCGATGTGGCCATAGCCGCTGCCGACTTCGTACTTGTCCACGCCCCAGTTGTAGGTCAGCTCGAGTGCCGCCGCGCGGTCTTCGGTGTCGTAACCGACGAAGGCAAGGGTGAACTTGCCGCCGGGATAGTCCTTGCGACGCAGCAGTTTCATGCCGAGAACGTTGGTGTAAAAATCGATCGAGCGATCAAGATCGCCGACGCGCAGCATGGTGTGTAAAAGTCTCACGGCATTCCTCCACGAAGTACACGACGGACACGAAAGGTTTTTTTGAATCTCTTCGTGCCCGTCGTGGACAGACCCGGTTTTGAAATCACATCTCGAACAACACTGCACTCATTGTGCGCAACTCGGCGCGGCGCGCAAGTGCATCCGGGCACAGTTCGGCAACCTTGGCCCAGAAGCGCGGCGAGTGGTCGAGGTGGACGAGATGGGCGAGTTCATGCGCGGCGACATAATCGATCAGCGTGAGCGGCGCCTGCACCAGCCGCCAGTTGAGGCGGATGCGGCCGCTCCGGGTGCAGCTGCCCCATTGCGTCTGCGCGTTGGACAGCGCGAAGCGGCTGGGCGCACGCCCCAGTTTCTGCGCAATGCGCGCAAGCCGCCAGGCCAGCAGGCGTTCGGCACGGGCCAGCAACCAGTCACGGATCAGCGCGCCGGTATCGGCATCCAGCGGGGCGTGCACACGCAGACTGTCGCCATGGCGTCGCACCTCGCTGAATAATGAAGGTCGGATGTCGAGCGTGAGGGTGCGGCCCAGATAGCGCACCGCCTTGTCGGATGCGGCGTCGGATTGCGGTGTACGTGCCTGCACCCGGCCCCAGGCGCGGCGCAGCCAGTCATGCTGCTGCTTCACATAGCACTCGATTTCGGCACGCGGCGTCCAGTTCGGCGCGTGGATACGCACTTCGCACGCGGTGACGGTGAGGCCCAGGGTGCGGCGGCGGCGCGAGCGGCGCAGCTGGTAGGGGACCGCAGCATCGCCGAGTTGCAGGACACCGCTATTGGCGTGCGGCAGCAGGGGGCAACCTCGCCATTTCGGTCTCAATCCAGGCTTCCACCGCGCGGGTAAGCTCGGCCGCGCTCTTGCCACGGCTGTCGATCACCGGGCCGATGCGCACGGTGATGGTGCCGGGACGCTTGATGAAGGCGTTCTTCGGCCACACTTCGCCGGCGTTATGCGCCACCGGTACGATGGGCGCGCCGCTCTCCGCCGCCAGCCAGGCACCGCCGATACCGTAGCGGCCCTTTTCACCGGGTGCCACGCGCGTGCCCTCGGGGAACACCAGCACCCAGAAGCCCTGCGCGAGCTTGTCCTTGCCCTGCTTGACGATCTGCTTCAGCGCCTCGCGTCCGGAACCGCGATCGATGGCAATGGGCGAAAGCATGCGGAATGCCCAGCCGAAGAAAGGCACTTTGAGCAGTTCCTGCTTGATCACAGGCGAAACGGGCGGGAACAAAAACAGAAACGCGACTGTTTCCCACGCCGACTGATGCTTGGCGAGAATGATCGCCGGCTGGGTCGGCAGATTTTCCCGCCCTTCCACCACATAACGGATACCGAGCACCCATTGGGCCAGCTTGATCACAAGATGGTTGTACCCGGTGATCAGCCGGTAGCGCGCGTGCGCCGAAAACGGGAAGCTGAAGAGCGCAACCACGCTGAAAAAGATCGTCAGCGCGGTCTGCAATACCGCGAAAACCACCGAGCGAATCAGGTTCATGCCGCAGCCTTGAGCAGGTATTCGACGGCCTCGCTCAGATCGGAGAACACCGGGGTATCTTCAGGCAGACCGCCTGCCGCCAGGGTTTTTTCGCCCTTGCCGGTTTTGACCAGAAACGGTTTCGCCCCCACGCTGGCTGCTGCCAGCAGGTCGCGCAGGGAATCGCCGACGGCGGGCACCCCTTGCAGATCGCGCCCATAGCGCGCAGCGATTTCGTCGAACAAACCCGGCTTGGGCTTGCGGCAGCCGCAGTCCATGTCGGCCGAGTGCGGACAATAGAACACTGCCTCGATACGACCGCCCGCCTGCCCCACCGCCTTGTGCATCTTGGCGTGAATGGCATTCAGCGTCGCCATTTCGAACAGCCCGCGCGCCAGCCCCGACTGATTGGTGGCCACCACCACACGCCAGCCCTCGCGCGTCAGCCGAGCGATCGCTTCCAGGCTGCCGGGAATGGGCTTCCATTCTTCCGGAGACTTGATTAACTGGGCGGAGCCTAAATTGATGACGCCGTCGCGGTCGAGAATGATGAGCTTCATAGGTGAAAGTTTACGCCGCCAGACGCGACAAGTCCGCCACCTTGTTCATGGTCTGGTGCAACTGGTTCAGCAGCGCCAGGCGGTTGGCCTTCAGCGCAGGATCGTCGGCGTTGACCATCACGCTGTCGAAGAAGGCATCGACGGGGGCCTTGAGCGCAGCCAGCGCCTGCAGCGACGCGGTGTAGTCGCCCGCGGCAAAGGCTGCGTCGGCACGCGGCGCAATCTCGCCGAGCGCGGCGAACAGCGCCATTTCGGCCGTTTCCACGAAGCGCGCCGGATCAGCCGTGTTGCCCACTTCACCCTCGGCCTTTTTCAGGATGTTGCCGACGCGCTTGTTCGCGGCGGCGAGCGCGGGGGCTTCTGGCAAGCCAGCGAAAGCCCGTACCGCCTCCAGTTGCTTGGGCACCGGATAGATCTGCGTCGGGTTCAGGCTCAGCACTGCATCAACCTCGTTCGCCGAGTAGCCCTGTTCGCGCATCGCGCCGCTGAGACGCTCGAACATGAACATCTCCACGTCTGTGTGCGCTTGCCCCAACAGTCCCTGCGGGAAAGCAGCGAAGGCGATATTGACCAGATCGAACTGACGGAGCGGCAACTCCTTCTCAATCAGCATGCGGATCACGCCGAGCGCATGGCGGCGCAACGCGAACGGGTCTTTGTCGCCGGTGGGCTTTTCACCGATTCCGAACAACCCCACCAGTGTCTCCAGCTTATCCGCCAGCGCCACGCACACACCCACATCGTTGCGCGGCAGTTCGTCGCCGGCAAAGCGCGGCTTGTAGTGATCCTCGATGGCGAAGGCGATGACGTCGGCAAGGCCGTCGTGCTGCGCGTAATAGCGTCCCATGATGCCCTGCAGCTCGGGGAACTCGCCCACCATGTCGGTCAGCAGATCGGCCTTGGCCAGCAGCGCCGCCTGGTCGGCCTTCAGCGCCAGCGCCTCGCCGCCGAGTTGCTGGCCGATGGCGCGGGCGATCGCCTGTACCCGCGTCACGCGCTCGCCCTGGGTACCGAGCTTGTTGTGGTACACCACCTTGGCCAGCCCCAGCACGCGTGAATCCAGTGCCTTCTTGCGGTCCTGGTCGAAGAAGAACTTGGCGTCGGCCAGACGGGGGCGCACCACGCGTTCATTGCCCTGGATCACGGCGGAGGCATCGGCGGGCGAGATGTTGGAGACGATGAGGAAGCGGTTGGTCAGCTTGCCCGCCGTGTCCAGCAGCGGAAAATATTTCTGGTTTGCCTTCATGGTCAGGATCAGGCATTCCTGCGGAACCTCGAGGAAGGCCTCTTCGAACTGGCCGACCAGCACATTGGGACGTTCGACCAGCGCGGTGACTTCGTCCAGCAGCGCGTCGTCCTCGACCGGCTTCAAGCCTGACGGGGCTGCAGCCGCCTGTAGCTGGCGAACGATCTCGGCACGGCGTTCGGCAAAGCTGGCGATCACGGCGCCGTCGTCTTTCAATTGGGCAGCGTAGCTGTCAGCATTCTGAATGGACACCGGGCTGACGCGCGCCTCGAAGCGATGGCCCTGTGTGTCGCGCCCGGCCTGCAGACCCAGTACGGACAAGGGCACGACGTCGGAACCATGCAGCGCGACCAGGCCATGCACCGGGCGAACGAAGTGCACGCTGCTCCAGCCGTCGGCCAGCTGGTACTGCATCACCTTCGGGATCGGCAGTTTCGCCATGGCGGCTTCGAGCGCGCGCTGCAGGCCGTCGGCGAGCGTCGTGCCTGGCGCGATGCTGTCGTGGAACAGGGCTTCGTTTTTGCCATCCGCCGCGCGGCGCAGCTGGCTGACGACGGATTCATCGGCACCCACCGCAGCCAGGCGCTTCAGCAGAGCAGGCGTGGCCTTGCCATCCGCGTCGAGGCCCACGCTCACCGGCATCAGCTTGGTCGACACCGGCTTGTCGGCCGCCCGTGCCAGCACGTTTTCGATATGCACGCCGAGGCGGCGCGGCGAAGCGAAGGGGGTGACTGCAGCTGTCGCATCTGCCAGCCCCTGTGCAACCAAGCTCTCGGCGAGCGCGGCAGAAAAGGCTTCGCCCAGTTTCTTCAGTGCCTTGGGCGGCAGTTCTTCGACAAAGAGTTCAACGAGCAAATTTGCGGAGGTCATGCTGCGGCCTTCTTTTCAATCTGTGCCAGCACTTCGGCGGCCCCGGCCTTGGGCGCCATGGGTAAGCCCAGCCGCGCCCGGCTGTCGAGATAACTCTTCGCCACCGCACGCGCCAGATTGCGGATGCGGCCAATGTAGGCGGCACGCTCGGTCACCGAAATCGCCCCGCGCGCGTCGAGCAGATTGAAGGTGTGTGCGGCTTTCAATACCTGTTCATACGCCGGCAGCGCGAGCTGCGCGATCATCAGTTCCTGCGCTTTCTTCTCGTGTGCGGCAAAGGCGGTCAGCAGGAAATCGACGTCTCTGTGCTCGAAGTTGTAGGTCGATTGCTCGACTTCGTTCTGGTGATAGACGTCGCGGTAGGTCAGCCCCTCGGTCCACGTCAAG
>JAIBFE010000145.1 GCA_019459705.1 Thiobacillus sp.
GTTGACGACGATGCCCTTGAGGTTCTTCTCGGTGGCGGCGTTCAACGCGTGGGTCAGCCAGTCCATGGCGTCGAACAGCGCACTGCCGAGCGCCGGCATCATCACGTTGAGCTCCATCTGCCCGGCCTGCACCATGTAGGACACCGCAGCGTCCTGCCCCAGCACCTGGAAGCAGACCTGGTTCAGCATCTCGAACATCACCGGGTTGACCTTGCCGGGCATGATGCTGGAGCCGGGTTGCACCGGCGGCAGCTGGATTTCACCGAGTCCGGTGCGCGGGCCGGATGCCAGGAGGCGCAGGTCGTTGGAGATGCGGGTGAGTTCCAGCGCCAGGTTACGGATCTCGCCGGAGAGGCGCGCGAGATCGTTCATCGACTGCATCTGAGCGACCAGCTGGCCGACGCGGATCGGCTCGCCCGTGAGCGTGGCCAGTTCGGCCGCGGCGCGCGCCGGGTAGTCGGGCGAGGTGTTGAGGCCGGTGCCCGCGGCCGAGCCGCCCAGGCCGATTTCGCACAGCGCCGGGCGCGCGGCGTCGAGCGCGGCGGCGCAGCGGGTGAGTGTCCACGTGTAGCCGG
Organism: Thiobacillus sp.; assembly: GCA_019459705.1. Lineage (GTDB taxonomy): Bacteria > Pseudomonadota > Gammaproteobacteria > Burkholderiales > Thiobacillaceae > Thiobacillus. The sequence continues at coordinate 576 of JAIBFE010000145.1, forward strand.
CGAACTCCTGCCCCAGCGTGGTCGGCACCGCATCCTGCAGATGGGTGCGACCGCTTTTCACCGTATCCTTCTCACGCTCGGCCAGGCGCGAAAACTCCGCCGCCATGCTGTGCACGGCGGCTGTCAGGCGCGGCAGCTTGGCCAGCACGGCCAGGCGGATCGCGGTGGGGATGGTGTCGTTGGTCGATTGACCCATGTTGACGTCGTCGTTGGGGTTGACCGGCTTGTAGGCGCCCTTCTCGCCGCCCAGTGCCACGTTGGCCAGGTTGGCGATGACCTCGTTGCTGTTCATGTTGTGGCTGGTGCCGGCGCCCGCCGGGAAGCGGTCGACCACGAACTGGTCGTAATGCTCGCCGGCGAGAATTTTTTCGCAGGCGGCGACGATGGCGTCGCGCTTTTCTGCGGGGAGCCAGCCGGGCTGGCAGTTGGCATGCGCGGCAGCAAGCTTGATCTGCACGTGCGCTAGTACGTAATCCTTATCCGGTCGGCGCCCCGAAATGGGAAAATTATCTACGGCGCGCGCGGTTTGTGCGCCATACCAGGCATCCTTGGGAACCCGGACCTCGCCGAGCGAGTCTTTCTCGATGCGGAATTCATTCATGATGGAAATAACGATGCCGACGATGCAAAGAAAGCAATTTTATCCGATGTGGCTGGCCGGGCTGATGCTGGCGCTGATGACGTCGTGGGGGCATGCCGACGGGTTCAAGGTGACGGACACCAACGGCAAGACCCACACGCTGGCAGGCTACAAGGGAAAATGGGTGCTGGTGAATTACTGGGCGACCTGGTGCCCGCCCTGTCTGGAGGAAATTCCGGACCTGATTGCGTTGAACGAGAACAAGAAAAATAACCTCGTCGTCATCGGCGTGGCCCTGGATTATCGCAATGCCAAACAGGTGACCGAGTTTGCCGAGGGCTTGCTGGTCGATTACCCCATCGTCCTGGGCAATCCGCAGATCGTGAGGCAGATCGGCCCGGTGCAAGGATTGCCGACCACCTATCTGTATAACCCGGAGGGTAAAATGGTCGCGCAGCAGGTGGGTTTGATTACCCGTGCGGCAGTGGAAAACTACATTGCCGGCAAGGCACCCCGCAAGAAAAACTAACGCTGACTGCGAGACCGAGGAGATACCATGCGCCAACTGCTTATCGCGTTATTCCTGTTATTGGCAGCGCCCGCCTGGGCCGAAACACGCGATCCGGCCAACCATTTCTTCCAGCCCAAGTTCGGCGACCTGCAGGCCGATTTGCAGGAGGCCAGGAAGCAGGGCAAGAAAGGCGTCTTCCTGTTCTTTGAAATGGACGACTGCCCGTTCTGCGAGCGCATGAAAACCACCATCCTCAACCAGGCCGACGTGCAGGATGCGTTCCGCGCGCAGTTTCTGCTGTACTCGATCGATGTCAACGGCGACACGGAAATGAATGATTTCCAGGGCAATCATCTCACCGAAAAGGCTTTCGCCTTCGCCCATCGCGTGCGTGCCACGCCGGCGCTGTTGTTCTTCGATCTCGATGGCAAACTGGTCGCGCGCCATACCGGCCCCACCAAGAACAAGGCCGAGTTCCTGCTGCTCGGCCTATACGTCGCCGAGGGCGCCTACGCGACCCAGCCCTTCACCAAATACAAGCAAGGTAAATGAGGCGCGTCGCATGGGGCGTGCTGCTGGCGTGCGCGCTGTCCGGCGCGGTTGCGGCGGATCGCCTCACGCTGGACGAGGCGCTGACGGCGGTGAACGCAGCGCATCCCGACCACCGCGTGGCGGAGAGCGAGTTGGCGCTGTCGCGCGCCGACCGTGAGCAGGCTGCGAGCCGGCAGGATTTCAGCCTGTTTCTGGACGGCAGCCTGCGCAGCGGCCGGCGCCCGGACGGCAACTGGAAACCCGACAATGTCGGCCGAATCGTTGCGCGCAAACCGTTGCTCGATTTTGGCCGCAGCAATCAGGCCATTGCCGCAGCGGACCAGGAGGTCGCTGCCCGTCAGGCAGCGCTCTTCAATGTCGAGAACCTGCGACGCATCGACATCATGGCGCGCTATTTCGATGTGCTGCTGGCCGACATGCAGTACGCCGCCGACAATGAGTTCATGGCTGTGGCCTACGTGTCCTGGGACAACGCGAAGGACCGCCTCGAAGTGGGGCAGATCAGCCAGCCCGAACTGATGCGGCTGGAAGCGGATTACCAGGACATCCGCGAGCGCCGCAACGCCAGCCTGCAACGCGTACGCAGTGCCAGGCAGAAGCTTGCCCATGCGATATCTCGCCCGGGCAAGCTGCCCGCCGAGCTGGTCGAGCCCGCCCTTCAGGACAATGCCCGGCCGGTGCCCGAATACGAAACCATGCTGCCCTGGGTGATGCAGAAGAATCCCCGCGTGCTGGCGCTGCAGGCCCAGGTGACGGCAGCGGATGCGCGGCTGGCCGCCGTGCGGGCGGAGCGCAATCCGACACTCGATGCCGAGGTGGCAGGTGGCGGCTATAGCCGCGAATCGACCACCCGCGATGAATTCAGCGCCGGTCTGGTGTTCACCGTTCCGTTGTATCAGGGGCGGCGTGTGGACGCTCGCGTGGCGCGCGAACTGGCGCAAAAGGAACGCACCACCGCCGAGCTGGACAAGCTCAAGCTCGACCTGGCGGATACGCTGCTGGGTACCCTGCAGGAAATTGAATGGCTGCGCGGCAGCAGCCGTGCCGCGGCCGACAAGCAGATCGAATACCGTGACTGGGCGCTGGAACGCGCACGTGCGGAATACGAGCTCGAACTGAAAACCAATCTGGGCACCAGCATGGCCGAAACGCAGCGGGCGCAGATGCGTCGCAAGCAGGTGGAATATCAGCTGGCGCTGGCGCTGGCGCGTCTGGAGGCATTGTCCGGCGGCAGCCTGCCGCCTGTTGAAGGAGCACGGGAATGAAACAGCATGGGGCGGTTGTTGCACTGGCCGGATTGAGTCTGCTGGGCGCAGGCCAGCCATGGGCGGCCGACAACGTGGAACTCACCACCCGCGTGTCCGGCGTGGTGGAAACGGTGTTGGTCAAGCCCGGTCAACGCGTCAAAAAAGGCGCCGTGTTGCTGCGGCTGGACAGGACCATTCTGCAGGCGCGTCTCGATGAAGCGACGGCGGAACATGCACGCGCGCAGGCCGACGAGGCGGATGCCAGGCGCGAGCAGGAACGGGCGCAGGAGTTGTTCAACCGGACCGTGTCGTCGACCAGTGAGCTCGATGCCGCCACACTGCGTCATGCACGCGCGCAGGCGGCCTTGTCGGCTGCGCAGGCACGGCGCGTGATTGCACAGAAAAACCTGCAGGATGCGGAACTCAGGGCGCCGTTCGACGGCGTGGTGAGCGCGGTGCCGGGTGCCCCCGGTACCGTGGTGGCGGCAGACTGCCAGCCCAGGCCGCTGGTCGTTCTCGGCGCGGGCCGCCCTTAAGGTCAGGGGGCTGGGCCTGACGCAACCGCGAGGACAAGGCGTCAGCCTAAGCGGGGAAAGATATCCCCGGTGTACGGGTCAGCCCCCCATGCGTTTGGCGACTTCCGCTTCCATTTCCGCCGCCTGATGCGGTGAAGCAACGGCGGCGATCACTTTGTGGCACATCGGCAGGATGGCCTTGAATTCCGCCATGTTCTGCACTTCGCTCATCTTGCGATAGGCCGGAGACTTGGTTCCCACCAGTGCGGACATGAATTCCAGAACGTAGCTGCGTCCCGCTTCCAGACTGTCCGTCGTTTGTGCAGAAACGACCGGGGCAGGGGCCGGGGCGGTCGGCATGGCGGGGGGGGCGACTGGCGCGCTCTGAGGGGCTGCCATGTTGCGAAGAGCCTGGATGAACCCGTTTTGCAGAAGGTCGTTCACCATGGCTTCGATTTCCGTGCATTTGGGATGCTTGCTGCACAGTTCGCCAAATGAAATACCGTTTCCGATACAGAACAGAAGTTGACGGTGCCTGGGGCGAAGGGTGTGGCCCAGATTGAAAATCTCTTCCTGTCCCTTGGCCGTGCGGGCCAATTGCATAGTCATTTCCATGATCGCCTCCGTTTTTGTCATACAGGTGAACTGCCTGTGCCTGACTATGTGCATAGCGTGTGCCAGCGAGCGGTTTCCCCCCGACATCCTTGATGGACAAGGCGTTCGGCGCAGTTGATAAAGCGGGCGGAGAAAGGCGAAAAGCAGTGAAAACGTCGAGTGGGCAACGGATTGTCGAAATTGCGACAGGCTCGGTTGAGGTTGGAGGGCTGGCTTTGTCCCTGCACTGCGGATGTTCAGCGTGCTCGTGGCCGTTGCGTAGCCGCCTTGATCTCCTTCGGAATCCAGGGCTGGCGTCGTTACGCATCGGCAGGACAACACCCCGCGCGCATGCCAGGCGGAACCCTGTCAGGGAACTTTCAGCTGCGCGATGCGACGGACGTGTCTGCGGATTTGGTGCT
>JAIBFE010000148.1 GCA_019459705.1 Thiobacillus sp.
GGTGGGGGCCGTTGGGTGGGTGTTTGACCTTTTGGGCCTTTTGGGTGGCGTGGGGGGGGCGGGCTGTCGGGGCGCCGTGCTGGTGCGCTAGCAGCAGTAAACTAACGACAAGCGGCAGGGGGCTGAGTGACATGTGATTTACGGGCGTGTACGCATACTGACCATCGGCCTTGTCAGCCCGAACTTTACCGCAAAAGCGGGCAGGCACCGCGGCCCGCGTTGTGCTGGATTTCAGGCCGGCGCTGTGATAAAAAGACATCGTTATCTGTTGTGAGGGCGCCAACATGACGTCGACTCCCCTGGAACTGCTCCAGAAATACAGCGTACCCGGCCCCCGCTACACCTCCTATCCCACTGCGCCGTACTTCCACACCGGCTTCGGCGAGGCGGGTTGGGCCGAGGCGCTGGCTGCGCCGGCGCCGGATCGGGGGCTGTCGCTGTATGCCCACACCCCTTTCTGCTATTCGCTGTGATAATACTGGGGCTGAAAATTGGGGGCGCCGCGCGACTACTCCAAGACGCAACCCTATCTCGCCACGCTCGAGCAGGAAATGGCGCGCACTGCGGCGCTGGTCGATCCGGCGCGCGTGGCGCACCAGCTGCACTGGGGCGGCGGCACGCCGACCTATCTCAACCCCGACGACATCCGCCGGCTGATGGCCATGATGCGCACGCACTTCACCCTCGCTCCCGACGCCGAGATCAGCTGCGAAGTCGATCCGCGCGAACTGACGTTCGAGCACCTGGCCGCATTGCGCGAATCCGGCTTCAACCGCCTGTCGTTCGGCGTGCAGGACATGGATCCGGACGTGCAGCAGGCGGTCAACCGCATCCAGTCTGAATTCCTGATCCGGCAGGTGCTCGACTGGTCGCGCGAACTGGGTTTTTCCAGCATCAACCTGGACCTGATCGTGGGGCTGCCGAAGCAGACCGTCGACAGCTTCCGCCGCACCCTGGAGCGGGTGTCGGTGTGGGCGCCCGACCGCCTGGCGGTGTTCGGCTATGCCCATGTGCCATGGCTGAAAAAACACCAGAACCTGATCAACGAAGCCGACCTGCCCGATGCGGCGACCCGGCTCGGCTTGCAGCAGGCGGTGAACGAGATGCTGGGCGCGGCAGGCTACGTCAACATCGGCCTCGACCACTTCGCGCGCCCCGACGACGAACTGGTGCGTGCGCAGCAGAACAAGACGCTGTGGCGCAATTTCCAGGGCTACACCACGCACAAGGACTGCGACATCCTGGCCTTCGGCGCGTCCAGCATCAGCCAGACCGCCGACGTCTACATGCAGAACGAGAAGAACCTCAAGCGCTATCAGGAACGCGTTGCGGCCACCGGATTCGCCGTCGAGCGCGGACTGAAACTCACGCGCGACGACCAGATTCGCCGCGACGCCATCACCCGCGTGATGTGCGATCTGGAACTTGACTTCGCCGCCTTCGGTGTGGAATGGGACATCGCGTTCCGCGATTATTTTGCCGACGCACTGGCCGATCTGCGCCCGCTCGCTGATGACGGGCTGGTCGACATCGCGCCGGACAAGGTCAGCGTCACGTCCAGCGGCCGCCTGTTTCTGCGCAATATCGGCATGTGCTTCGACCGCTACCTGAAGGAAACCGCCAGCGAAAAGCCGCGCTATTCGCGCACCGCCTGACCGGGAGGCGGCTGGCCTGAAGCCTCAGCGGATCCCGGGTTCGATGCGCTCGCTCGATTGATATCCGGCCATTGACAAAACGGCTGCGACTCCGCGATAGTCAAACCATAATAAGCGGAGAACAGTGGAAGATGCAGACTCGCAGGGTCGCCCCCGCGATCGGTAGGCATGTCACGGAATGAGCGGGCTCGCCTCGGCGTGAGCCTGTTGCGGCATCGCCTGCTGCTTCCGCTCGCCACCGGGTTCGGTTACTACCTGGGCGCCGTGCTCGGCGTGGCGGCGTCGTCCATGTCCGAAGGCATCGCCATTTTCTGGCTGCCGAACGGCATCCTGCTGGCCGCCCTGCTGCTGGTGCCCCGGCGCGACTGGCCGCTGCATCTGGCGATGGCTGTCCTGGCGGAAATTGCTGCCGACCTGCCCACCTTCACCCTCGCGCAGGCGCTGGGCTTTGCCGCAGTCAACCTGTTCGAATGCCTGCTGGCCGCCTGGCTGCTGCAGCGCGTCGCCTGCCCGTTTGCACTCGACCGGCTGCGCCATGTCGCTGCGTTCGGGCTGATCCTGATTTTCGCCAGCGGGCTGGCGGCCCTGCTGGGGGCAACGATCTATTCGCTGAGCATCCCGACTACCACGCCATACTGGGACTTCTGGGTGATCTGGTGGCTGGGCGACGGCCTGGGCGTGCTGCTGGTGACGCCGCTCCTGCTGAGCTGGCTGCAGGGACCGCACCAGCCGGCCGTGCGTCACCGCCTGGAGGCCGTGGCGCTCCTTGCTGTGATCCTGCTGCTGGCGGTCTGGATTTTTTCGTCGGTCGTCCATGTGGCCGACGACTTTCCCAGGAGGGCCTTCCTGCTGATGCCGCTGCCCTTTTGGGCCGCGGTCCGCTTCGGGGTGCGGGGGGCGGCCAGCATCGGATTGCTGATCGCGGCCATCGCCATCACGGCCAGCCTGCAGGGTCTGGGTCCCCTGATTGCCGCCACGCCTGCAGACACGGCTCTGCTGCTGCAGGAATATCTGGCCGTGCTGGTTTTCCCCTCGCTCGTGCTGGCTGCGCTGCTGCAGGAGTTGCGCGATCGCAATGAACGCCTGCGCATACGCGAACGGGCCATCGAGGCGATCAACGATGGCGTGGTGATCATGGACGCACGCTCACCGGACAGCCCCGTCGTGTATGCCAACCCGGCCTTCGAGGCGATGAAGGGCCAGCGGGCAGTCGAACTGCTTGGGCGTTCGCTGCCTGAAGGCGAGGGGCGGGGTGATGCGGGACACGCTGCCGCCCGCACCCTGCTGCATGACGTCCACGCGGACGGCACGGAATCCTGGAACGAGCTGCGCGTCGCACCGGTGCGCGACACGCGTGGACAGATTACCCACTATGTCGCAATCCAGCACGACTTGACTGAAATGAAGCGCAGCGAAACGGAACTGCGCGCTGCGCACGACGAGCTCGACCGCCTGAACCGCGAACTCGAAGCGCGCGTGGAAGCGCGCACCCAGGAATTGCAGTGGGCCAATCAGCGTCTGGAGGAGCTGGCTTCGATCGATTCGCTGACCGGCGCCAGCAACCGGCGCCATTTTCTGGAACAGGCCAGGATCGAGATCAGCCGCGCCAAGCGGCAAGGACATCCTCTGTCGGTGATCATGCTGGACATCGATTTCTTCAAATCGGTCAACGATCGCTTTGGCCACGAAGCCGGAGACAGGGTGCTGGTGGCACTTGCGGCTTCCATACATGGCACGCTGCGTGGCGCAGACATTTTTGCCCGCCTGGGTGGCGAGGAATTCATCCTCATGCTGCCGGGCCAGGACCTGGCCGCCGCCTGCCAGATGGCTGAACGCCTGCGCCTGCTGATCGAACAAAGCGAGACACCGGCCTGTCCGGCCCGCATTACCGTCAGTGCCGGCGTTGCCGGGCTGGAAAACGAGTCGGATGAAATCGGTGACCTGCTGCGTCGCGCCGATCAGGGGCTCTATCACGCCAAGCATCAGGGCCGCAACCAGGTCTGTGTGGGACAGTCCTCCCCGTAAACGCATTGCCGGCACCAAGCCATTGCAAGGTGCCGGCGAGCTTCTGGCGTTTCTGCGTTTCCTGAAAAACTAGCAGCAGTCGCTGCCGTCTTCGCGCTTGGGACAGCCCTCGGGCCGGTTGCGCGGCGGCAGCGGGCAGCGGTTGATTTCATTGGCGCTGCGCTGGAAGTAGCAGGTCAGCATGCTGGACGTGATTCCCAGCAGCCAGAACACGAAAAATCCGATGGTGTAGGCGGCGATGCGATGTTCGATCAGCGCCTCGCCGCGGTACAGGATCTCCAGCGGGTCGAACAGGGTGGTGAAGATGATGTCCGCCACCCCGGCAACGAGGAAGGACGGCCACAGTATGTGGATCAGGCGCTGCATCATGGCGTGCTCCTCCGCTGTTCCCGTGATGTTTATTCTTCCGGATTGTTCATCTTGCGTTTGAACCAGGCCGACAGGAAAAATCCCATGCCGATGATGAAGAGGATGGTGAACAGGCTCAACAGGCCAATCGGGCTGGTAAACAGCAAATCGAGTACGACGTCCATTTCAGTCTCCCTGTAATTGAACGGTGGATTCAGTGCCTGACGTCAACACGACAGGCTGGCTGAATGGGGTGTGCAGCACGCCGGACAGACGCCAGCTGGATGCAATATCGGTCAGCTGGGCGTGCCATTTTCCGGCGGGCAGGACGGGCTGCGCGGCGCGATAGTGCCCACCGCCGGCGTGAACGAGCACAAGCGTCTGGTCCATGCCCTGGCGGGTGGGGTGTGCCAGGGTGAGCGTCAGTTGCCGGGGGTACGTTTTCAGGCGCCCGCCCAGTTCCAGCGCAAGCACACCCGCTTCATTCTTCATCGTCGCAGTCAGCGCCAGGGCGCGTGCAGCATCGTCGCGCGCCAGCGTCTGGTTGATGGCAAGCCCGGCCTTGTAATAGTCGCCGACCACCAGGCCATCGGCGCTGGTGGCAGCGATCCACACGGTAGCGACCCCGGCGATGACCGCCGTGGCCGGCAGACTGATGAGAAACCACGGCCAGGGTTCGCGATACCAGGGTTTGGAATGCAGCGCGGTATTCGTCATGTCATCACCGGTTGAAGAACTTGGTGGCCACGTCATCCTTGATGCGTGGATCGTCGGTGGCCTGGATGGTGAACGTTACCTCGATCGAGCGGCCTTTCAGCTCGACCGGATCGGCAATCAGGCTTACGGGAATGTCGATGGTCTGCAGCGGGGCTGCGGCAATTTCCCGTGCGCTCGTCACCACCTGCAGGCCTTCTATGCCCTGCGCCTGAATCGTATAGCGATGCGCCTGGCCATCCTTGTTGATGAGCTGCAGACGGTAGACGTTTTCGATCATGCCCTCGTCGGTTTCCTTCGAAAGCGCCACGCGATCGCGTACGACGTCGACACGCAAAGGCACGCGGGTGGCAAGGCTCCACACGAAGGCGCCGGCGATCAGCGCCAGCAGCACGGTGTAGATGATGGTGCGCGGACGCAGCACGTGCTTGATGATGCCAGCGTCGGGATACTTGCCCTTCACCACGTTTTCGGTGGTGTAGCGGATCAGCCCGTGCGGGTAGCCCATCTTGTCCATGATCTGGTCGCAGCCGTCGATGCAGGCAGCGCAGCCGATGCATTCGTATTGCAGGCCGTTGCGGATGTCGATGCCGGTGGGGCAGACCTGCACGCAGACGCCGCAGTCGACGCAGGTTCCGAGGCCGGCTGCCTTGTAGTCGGTTTTCTTGCTGCGCGGCCCGCGCGGCTCGCCGATGGAGCTGTCGTAGGTCACGGTCAGCGTGTCGGAATCGAACATCACG
>JAIBFE010000194.1 GCA_019459705.1 Thiobacillus sp.
CTATTGCCGGGGGGGGGGCCCTCCCGTGGGCCCCCCCCCCCCCCCCCACATCCTCCGGGGGTCGCCCTCCCGGCGCGCGCAAATCCCCTCCACCGGCGCCGCGCCCGCGGCCTTCTTTCCGAGCATCAGCCTGACCGCCGCCGCCGGTACGGCCAGCAGCGCGCTGGACGGACTTTTCGGGGGCGGCTCCGGCACCTGGAGCTTCATTCCGCTGATCCGCATCCCGATTTTCGAGGCCGGCCACCTGCAGGCGAGTCTTGAGGTGGCCGAAGTGCAGCGCGACATCAACGTGGCGCAGTACGAGAAGGCCATTCAGACCGGGTTCCGCGAAGTGGCCGATGCACTCGCCGAACGCGCCACCCTCGCCGAGCGGCTCGACGCCCGGCGCAAGCAGGTCGAGGCCACGCAGGCCGCTTTCCGCCTTTCGGAAGCGCGCTACAAGGGCGGGGTGGACAGCTTTCTTGGCCTGCTGGATGCCCAGCGTTCGCTCTACCTCGCCGAACAGGAGTTGATCTTCGTGCGGCTGGCTGACGCGACCAATCGCGTGGCGTTGTACAAGGTGCTCGGTGGCGGCTGGCAGTGATCGCGGGTGTCTGTGCCATGGCATTGCGAGTCACTGTCATGCGCGTAGTCGCTCGCCGTGAGCATCGGGATTCGTTCTGTGCAGAAAGGGCCTCAGCATGCATCGGCTACCTACCTATTTTCTGTCACACGGCGGCGGCCCATGGCCGTACCTCACGGGTGAATTCCGCGAACACTATCGTCAGCTCGAGGCGTCACTGAATAAACTTGTGCGGGAGTTGGGCAGCAAGCCGCGTGCGGTACTGATGGTGTCGGGCCACTGGGAGGCGAGTGAGTTCACCGTGATGGCGAGCCCGCATCCGCCCATGATCTACGATTACTTCGGCTTTCCGGCACACACCTACCATGTGCAATACAGCGCTCCGGGCTCGCCCGAACTGGCTAACCGCGTGAAGACGCTGCTTGAAGCGGGGGGGGCGGGGGGGAGGCGCGCCCCCCCCCCCGCTTCAAG
>JAIBFE010000203.1 GCA_019459705.1 Thiobacillus sp.
TGTGGCTGGGGTTTTAATCTTATACCGCCGCGGAGTAGGCGCACCATGGCTGCCCGGCGCGCGCTGCCACATGCCCTTGAATTCCTGGTGCAACAACACGGCATCGCGCGCATCGTCCGGATGGAGCGTGCCATGCACCGCAGCCTTGTCGGCGCGCAGCACCACGCCGTGGCGGTCGGCCAGCACAAACGCCTGCTCGGGCCGTGGCGCGTCGGGGTCGGCCTGGCGGATTTCGAGAACATGACCGAAGTCGCGCACCAGTTGCATCAGCCGTGGATGGCTGCGCGCCACGCGGCTGATGTCATCGAGCAGCAGTTCGATGCGGCGGCCGCCACCTGCCACACACAGCGCGCGCAGGGCTGCATGACGCGGTGCGTGATCGAGATCGAACAAGTCCAGGTCGCGGTCATACAGCCTCAACTGGCGATGCGTGCCAGCCAGCAGGGTGTCGAATGCGGCACGGAATTCGGCGGGGGTTTCAAGTGTGCTCATGCGGTGTCGATCTCCAGCCAGCCGGCTTCATACCAGTCATGAAAACGCTCACGCAGCGCGGCAGGCAAGGGCGGCGCGAGGTGGCGCTGATCGGCCAGGTGTTGCAGGGCGGAGGCTTCGTCTGCCGCGGGCGTGAAGGCTTCTCCGTTGATGAAAAAGCGTCCGCTCGCGAACAGCAGGCGCGATTTCGGATTGAGCGCCACGCCGTGCCTGTTCGCCTGTTTGTTGAACGCGGCGCGCGTAAACGGGGCTTCGGGCGGATCGAAGAACACATTCGGCTTGGGCTCGGACAAGTAGCGTCCGGCGAACTCGGCGACGTCGCGCCTGCTCCATTTTATTTTTGCGATCATGCCTTCGATCTGCGCAAGCATCGCCCGGCTGATTTCGCCGGGGTGGGCCTGCAGCCGCAGATCGGGGTCGGCGTAGCGGCCTTCCAGCGTGAGCGTGTCCTGCAGATGCATCAGGAACCCGTGTGCCAGTTCCTCAGTGGCGGGGGCGCGGAAACCGATCGAATAGGTCATGCAGGCGTCTTCTGCGACGCCGTAATGCGCAACGTGCGGCGGCAGGTAGAGCATGTCGCCGGGGCCGAGCACCCATTCGTCCTCCGCCTCGAAACGGCGCAGGATTTTCAGCGGCACGTCGCCCAGGATCGCCAGGTCGGTTTGCGTGCTGATCTGCCAGCGGCGATGCCCCTGGCCCTGCAGCAGGAAGACGTCGTAGGAATCGAAATGCGGCCCGACGCTGCCGCCGGGTGCGGCGTAGCTCACCATCAGATCGTCGAGCCGGGCGTGCGGGATGAAGTTGAAGCGCGCCAGCAGCGCATCGGCTTCGGGCAGGACATGGTTGAGCGACTGCACCAGCAGGGTCCATTCGGTCTGCGGCAGGCGCTTGAAGTCGCTTTTGCCGAACGGGCCGTGATCGAGCTGCCAATGCGTGCCGCTGCCCTGGATCAGGCGCGACTCCACATCGTCGCGGCAGGCCAGTTGCTGCATTTCGCCGGCCGACAGCAGGCCGGTGAAGCCCGGGACGGCGTTGCGGATCAGGAGCGGGCGCTTGTGCCAGACATCGCGCAGGAAACGGGTGGGGCTCAAGCCGCCAAGCAGGGTCGTCGTCATTCGCGGAATTATAACGATGTGTTTGGACGCCCCCCTGTTAGAATGCTGCCGAAAAATACACGGTGGAGCCCGCCATGCTGAACGCAGGAGACCGCGCGCCGGATTTTTCCAATCCGGACGCGGACATGAACATCGTCGAGCTGTCCCATTTTCGGGGCAAGACGCTCGTCCTGTATTTCTATGTGCGAGACGACACGCCAGGCTGCACTACCGAGGCGATCGAGTTTTCCGAGCTGGAGGACGACTTCGCCAAACTGGGCGCCACGGTGCTCGGGGTCTCGCGCGACGACTGCATCAAACATGGCGAATTTCGCGACAAGCACGGCATCAGCGTGCGCTTGCTGGCCGACAAGGAACTGGCGACCTGCGAAGCCTACGGCGTGCTGCAGGACAAGGAGGTGGACGGCGTCGTGCGTAAGGGCGTGGTGCGCTCCACTTTCATCATCGACAAACAGGGCGTCATCCGTCATGCCCTGTATGGCGTTTCCAGCCGCGGCCACGCGGCGGAAGTGCTCCAACTGGTTGCTTTAATGAGCAAAGGGGAACTCAATTGAATATCGGCAAAGATACCGTCGTCACCATCACCTATATCGTCAAGGACATGGAAGGCAAACTGCTGGAAGAGAGCGACGAGCCGGTCAGCTATCTGCACGGCGGCTACGACAACATCTTCCCGCTGGTCGAGCAGGCACTGGAAGGCAAGGCCGTGGGCGACAAGATCGACCTCAAACTGCAGCCGGCCGATGCCTTCGGCGAATACGAGGATGACCTGGTGCGGCTGGAGCCGCGCGAGTCCTTCCCCGCCGACATCGAGATCGGCATGCAGTTCGTCGGCTCGCCGGTCGACGGCAGCGAGGAAATGCTCTACACCGTGACCGACATCGCCGAGGACAAGGTGGTGGTCGACGGCAACCACCCCTATGCCGGCCAGGCGGTGCATTTCCAGTGCGTGGTCGCCGAGGTGCGTGCCGCCTCGGCGGACGAGGTCGAGCATCGCCATGCGCACGGCGCGCACGGCCACCATCATCATTGAGACGCTGCATGGAAAATGGCATCGGGCTGCTAAAATGCCCGGCTAACCTGTTTTCTGTGATTGTTTGATGAAAACCACATTCCTCGATATCGAACAGCCGATCGCCGAGCTCGAAGCCAAGATCGAAGAGCTGCGCTTTGTGCAGGACGATTCCGCCCTGGACATCTCGGAGGAAATCCGCCGCCTGCAGAAAAAGAGCCAGACGCTGACCAAGGACATCTATGCCAAGCTCAACGCCTGGCAGGTGTCGCAGGTGGCGCGCCACCCGCAGCGGCCCTATACGCTCGACTACGTGCAGGGGCTGTTCACCGATTTCGCCGAATTGCATGGTGATCGTGCCTACGCCGATGACGCCGCGATTGTCGGCGGCATGGCGCGCTTCAACGGCGAGCCGGTGATGGTGATCGGCCACCAGAAGGGCCGTGACACCAAGGAAAAAATTGTCCGCAATTTCGGCATGCCGCGTCCCGAAGGCTATCGCAAGGCCCTGCGCCTGATGCGACTGGCCGAAAAGTTCAGCCTGCCGATCTTTACCTTCATCGACACCCCGGGTGCATATCCCGGCATCGGTGCGGAAGAACGCGGCCAGTCCGAAGCCATCGCACGCAATCTGTACGTGATGGCGGAACTGAAGACGCCGATCATCTGCACCATCGTCGGCGAAGGCGGCTCGGGCGGCGCGCTGGCGATCGGCGTCGGCGACCGCACGCTGATCCTGCAATATTCCACGTATTCGGTCATCTCGCCGGAAGGCTGCGCCTCGATTCTGTGGAAGAGTGCCGACAAGGCCTCGGTCGCCGCCGAAACCCTGGGCATTACCGCTGACCGTCTGAAGGCCAATGGCCTGGTCGACCGCATCATCGAGGAACCGCTGGGCGGGGCGCAACGCGACTGGGACGCCATGTTCCAGTCGATGCGCCGCGCGCTCACCGACACCCTGGCCGAGGTGCGCAAGCCGTCGCTCGATGCCCTGCTGACCGCGCGCTACAAGCGTCTGCGGGCGTATGGCAGCTTCAAGGAAAACCCTGCCAAGTAAACCGGTCGTTTCGGATGTGGCGGACAGCCTTGCCCGCCACGTTTCTCCGCATGCGCGGCTGGCGCTGGCGCTTTCGGGTGGGCTTGATTCAGTGGTCTTGCTGCACGTCCTGCTGACGCTGCGCGACTTCCATCCCTTCACGTTACAGGCCGTGCACGTGCACCACGGCCTGTCATCCCATGCGGACGCGTGGGCGGATTTCTGCGCCCAGTTGTGTGCTTCGCATGCGGTTGAATTGACCACTCATCGGGTACGGGTCGCGTGCGATGACCCGGCCGGCATCGAAGCGGCCGCGCGGCGCGAGCGCCAGTGCATCTTTGCCGCGCTGGAGGTGGATTTTCTGCTTACCGCGCACCAGCAGGACGATCAGGCTGAAACGCTCCTGCTGCAATTGCTGCGCGGTGCCGGGCCGAAAGGTCTTGCGGCGATGCCTGAACTGCAGCAGCGGCCGGGCTGGCGGGCCGCGCAGTTGAGACCCTTGCTGGGCGTGGCACGCGCGGATCTGCTCGGGTATGCACAGATGCACGGTCTGGACTGGGTCGACGACGAGAGCAATCGGGACGTCCGCTACCGTCGCAATGCACTGCGCCTGCAGGTGATGCCGCTGCTGGCTGCGCATTTCCCCGGCAGCCGGGCCACGCTTGCGCGCGCTGCTGCACTGCAGGCCGAGGCCGCCGGATTGCTGGACGAACTGGCGCAGCTGGATGCGCGGGAAGCCATTGCGGGCGATCGTCTCGATTGCGCGGCGCTGGCCGGCTTGTCGCTTTCGCGTGCACGCAATCTGCTGCGCCATTTTATCGAGCAGCACGGTCAGCCCATGCCCAGCGCACGACAGTTGAACGAGGCGCTGCACCAGCTGCTTGACGCAAAAAATGATGCGAGGGTGTGCGTCAGGCTGGGTCAGGTGGAGGCATGGCGTTATCGCGGCGGAGCCTATCTTGTGCCTCTGGCGCCCGCTCCGGCTGCGCCGGTTCGCTGGCAGGGCGAGGTGTCGTTATGGGTGCCGGCTGCCGGGGCGGAGGTTCAGATGGAGGCCGTGGTCGGGACGGGTCTGAAGCGCGCTGTGCTGACTGCGGGCGAAGTCACGCTGGGGGTGCGGCAGGGGGGCGAGCGCCTGCGACTGCACGCGGGCGGCCCGCACCGCAGCCTGAAGAACCTGTTGCAGGAGCAGGCGATTTCCCCCTGGCAGCGCGATCGCCTGCCGCTGCTGTGGTGCGATGGCCGGCTGGCGTGGGCAGCCGGCATCGGTCTGGATGCCGATCTGCTCGCTGCCCCTGGCGAGCCCGGGGTGCTGCCGCGCGTCGCCGGCTGACCATCAGGCAAGACAGGCCGGGGTGGGGCATGCTATCCTAGCGGGCTGATTTTCATGGTTTTTTGAACGTTTTCTCTTTATATCTGGAGCATGCACATGGCTGTTCAGCGTACCTTTTCCATCATCAAACCCGATGCCGTCGCCAAGAACGTGATTGGCAAGATTGTCAGCCGCTTCGAGAGCAATGGCCTCAAGGTGGTGGCGTCGAAAATGAAGCACCTGTCGCGCCAGGAAGCCGAAGGCTTTTACGCCGTGCATCGCGAGCGTCCCTTCTTCAAGGATCTGGTCGACTTCATGATCTCCGGCCCGGTGGTGTTGCAGGTGCTTGAAGGCGAAGACGCGATCGCCAAGAACCGCGCGCTGATGGGCGCAACCGACCCGAAGAAGGCCGAAGCCGGCACCATTCGCGCCGACTTCGCCGAGAGCATCGACGCCAATGCGGTGCACGGCTCCGATGCGCCGGAAACCGCCGCAATCGAGATCGCCTATTTCTTCCCTGCCTGCGAAGTGTACGCTGGCCGTTAATTGCACCGTAATGCCGCAAAACCTGCTTGATTTCGACCTCGAAGGACTCACCGCCTGGTTCACCGAACTGGGCGAGAAGCCGTTTCGCGCCAGGCAGGTGTTCCACTGGGTGCATCAGTCCGGGGTGGCCGATTTCGCGCAGATGACCGACATCGCCAAAAGCCTGCGCGAGAAGCTGCAGCAGCAGGCGGTGGTGCAGGCGCCGGCAGTTAACTACGCGCACACATCGAGCGACGGTACCCGCAAGTGGCTGTTCGATGTCGGCGTCGCCAACGGCATCGAGACCGTGTTCATCCCGGAAGATGACCGCGGCACCCTGTGCGTGTCGTCGCAGGTCGGCTGCGCGCTCGAATGCACCTTCTGCTCAACCGGTCGGCAGGGCTTCAACCGCAACCTGACGGTGGCCGAGATCATCGGCCAGCTTTGGGTGGCGCATCACAGCCTGAAGACCGAGCCCAACCGTACCACGGGTGAAATATCCGACCGTCCGGTCACCAACGTGGTGATGATGGGGATGGGCGAGCCGCTGGCGAATTTCGAGAATGTGGTGACCGCGCTCGGCATCATGCTCGACGACCACGCCTACGGCCTGTCGCGGCGGCGGGTGACAGTGTCGACGTCCGGCCTGGTGCCGGCAATGGACCGTCTGGCGGAGCGCTGCCCGGTCGCTTTGGCGGTGAGTCTGCCCGCGCCCCACGCTGCGTTGCGCGACCAGATTGTGCCGATCAACAAGAAATATCCGCTGGCGGAGCTGATGGCGGCGTGCCGACGCTATCTGGTGCATGCGCCGCGCGATTTCATCACTTTCGAATACGTGATGCTGGCCGGAGTGAACGACCGTCCCGAGCATGCGCGCCAGCTGATCGAGCTGACGCGCGACGTACCATGCAAATTCAACCTCATCCCCTTCAATCCGTTCCCGGATTCGGGTTATGAAAAACCGCGTGCCGATGCGATGCGCGCATTCCGCGAAATTCTGCAGGACGCGGGCTATGTGGTGACCACACGCAAGACACGCGGTGACGATATCGATGCGGCCTGCGGCCAGCTGGCCGGCTAGGTGGCCGACAAGAGCGGGCGGGTGATGAAACGGATGCACAAGGAGGCAGCTTGAAAAAATGGATCGTGATGGCAGCAGTCCTGCTGGCAGGCTGTGCAGGCCAGCCTGTCGGGGAAAGTGGCGTGGCCAACACGCAAGTCGACAGCGAAAGCCGTCAGCGCGCACGCGCCTTCACCGATCTGGCCGGCGCGTATTTTGCCCGTGCCCAGTACAAGATTGCGCTTGACGAACTGCGCAAGGCCATCATTGCCGACAACCACTTCGGCCCGGCCTACAACGTCTACGGCCTGATCTACATGGAATTGGCCGAAGACAAGCTGGCCGAGGAAAACTTCCGTCGCGCCATCGAGCTGGATCGCAGCGATTCGGAGGCGCGCAACAACTACGGCTGGTTTCTCTGCACACGTGGCCGTTACGATGAAGGGCTCGAACAGTTCAGCGCTGCGCTGCGCAATCCGCTGTATACGCAGCCCGAGCAGGCCATGGCCAATGCCGGGCTGTGCGCGGAAAAGAAGGGCGACCTCGCACTGGCCGAAGCCAACCTCCTGAAATCGCTCAAGCTGCAACCCGATAACCCCAACACGATATTGAAGATGGCTGGGCTGCATTTCCGTCAGGGACGGATCATGGAAACGCAGCGCCTGCTGGGCCGCCATGCCGAGTTGGCGCCGCCGACCGCGGAAAGCCTGTGGCTGGGCGTGCGTCTGGAGCGCAAGCTGGGCGACCGCGCGCAGGAAGCGGCCTATGGCCTGCAACTGCGTAAGCGCTTCCCCGATTCGGAAGAAGCGCGGCTGTTGCTGTCGGGGCAATACGAATGAGCGAGAGCGGGCAATCCCCGATCGGGAAGATTCTGCGCGAGGCACGCGAAGAGCAGGGCATGACGCTGGAGGATGCCGCAGCTCGCCTGCGTCTGATGCACCGCCAGATCGAGGCCATGGAGACGGATGATTTCGAGAGCCTCGGCCAGACTGTTTTTGCGCGTGGTTTTGTCCGCAACTATGCGCGCCTGCTGGGACTAGCGCCGGAAACCCTGCTGGCCCGCATGGAAGGCGCTCCGGCCGAACCGACGGCGGTCAGCCATGCCGAGCCGCCCCTGCCGCGCTCCTGGCTGAGTTCGCCCTGGCTGATTCTGCTGCTGCTGGGCCTGCTGGTGGTGGTGGCGGCGCCGGTCGCGTTGTATCTGTGGCTCAACAGCGAGGGAGAGGATGGCCTTGGAACTCATGTGCCGTCCGTTGCACAAGTCCGCCCCCCACCTGTTACAGCGCCACCTGCCGCCAAGCCGGTTGAAGCGCCGCCGCCCATCACCCAGCCTGCTCCCGTTCCTCCCGCCGTACCCGAGGCAGCGAGCCCCGTGCCAGTTGAGGCCAGCGCACCCGTGGCCCCTGAAACTCCGGCGGCAAGCGGTGTGCTGCATATCGAGTTCGGCGAGGAATCCTGGGTCGAAATCAAGGATGCCAGCGGTCGCATGCTGGTTCGCCAGCTTTACCCGCCTGGCAGCAGCGTCGATGCCAACGGCCACCCTCCGTTCGATGTCGTGATCGGCAACGCAGGGCAGGCACGCATGACTTATAACAGCCGCCCGATCGATTTGAAGCCCTTTATCGCAGTGACGGTCGCCCGTTTCACCCTTGAAGAATAGCCACCGTGAAAGAATGATGTCTCAGATTGTCCGTCGTCCCACCCGTCAGGTACGGATCGGCCCGGTGCTGGTCGGCGGCGACGCGCCCGTGGTGGTGCAGTCGATGACCAATACCGATACCGTTGACATCACGGGCACCGTGCGCCAGGTGCAGGCGCTCGCTGAGGCCGGCTCCGAACTGGGGCGGCTCACCTTCAACACGCTGGAAGCGGCCGCAGCGGGGCCGCGCAGCCGCGAGCGCCTCGACGTGCTGGGCTGCCGCGTGCC
>JAIBFE010000205.1 GCA_019459705.1 Thiobacillus sp.
GGGGCTATTTGCGTGCGAGGCCGGCCGCGTTCGGGGTGGTTTTGTTGAGGTTTTTGTTAAGGGCCTAAAGCTACATGCTGCATTTCCGGTTCCTGGGCGCGTTGGGCCGCTCTGGCGGGGGTATGGGCGGCCGCGACGGCAGGGGTCGGCTGTTCGCCCCAGTCGACGACGTCGGGCCGGATCGCCAGCATTGCGCGCTTTTCCGGCCAGTGGCCGGCCAGCAGCGCGATGGCGCGCAGATCGGTCAGCCCCACTTCATGCACCGAGGCCTTGCGATTGCTCATCAGGAATGCGTCCATCTCCTCCCCTTCCAGCAACGCCCATTCACCTGCCTTGTTTTTGATATTGGCGGCATCGACGACGATCAGCGCATCGGCATCCTCGATCGGCCCCGCCAGAGTGAAGGACAATGTTCCGCCATCGAGCAGGGTCACATCGGGCCAGTTCGCCAACTCGGGTTCAAGTGCCTGCAGCACATGAATGCCGATGCCTTCGTCGGTGAGCAGGGTATTGCCGATGCCGAGCACGAGCGTTTTCATTGGCTCAATCTACCAGTCTGCAATTCGAATAACAACCAAGCGATTCGCTCAAGCTTCTGATTCTCCATCATGTTTTTATAATATTCGCGACACGATTTTTGATTCACGACACCAGGATGCAGGCTCGGCAAATCACATATACTGGATCGTGTACAGGTTCTGATTGCCGCTTATGTGCCTTGCCATTCCCATGCAGATCGAATCGATCGAAGGCTATACCGCCCGCTGCCAGGCCAAGGGCGTGTGGCGCGACGTCAGCCTGTTCATGATGCAGGACGAGCCGCCCGCAGTCGGTGACTTCGTCATGGTGCATGTTGGCTACGCCATCCAGAAAATCGCCGAATCCGACGCCCGCACCACCTGGGAACTGCTCGACCAGATCCTGGAGGAAAGCGGTGCATGAACTCGCCGTTGCCCAGGCGCTCGTCGAGCAGGTGGACGCCGTGATCGATCAGCATCAGGCGGGCTGCGCCACCGCCATCCGCGTCCGCATCGGTCCGCTCGCAGGCGTGGTGCCTGAACTTCTGGCCACGGCCTTCCCGCTCGCCGCCGCCGGCAGCCGCATGGAACGCGCCCAACTTGAATTCGCCCACGCGCCGATCCGGGTGCGCTGCCAGACCTGCGGCGCGGAAACCGAAGCCGCGATGAACCGCCTGATCTGTGGCGCCTGCGGTGACTGGCACACCCAGATTGTGAGCGGCGACGAGCTGCTGCTCGAAAGCGTCGAACTCGAAACCTCCCCTACTCCGGCTTCCTAGAAAATCATGTGTGATACCTGCGGCTGCAACCTCACCCCCGGCAACAAGCATCTCGCGTTCAAGCCCGTCGCCCAAGGCGCGACGGCGGTGTCCGTGCTGAAGGGCCTGCTGCAAAAAAACGATGACCAGGCCGGCCACAACCGCGAACACTTCGACAAGCGCGGCGTCCTCGCCATCAATCTGATGTCCTCGCCCGGCTCCGGCAAGACCGCGCTGCTGGAAGCGACGCTGACTGCACTGAAGGACGAATTCACCTGCGCCGTGATCGAGGGCGACCTCGAAACCGAGAACGACGCCGAGCGTATCCGCGCCAAGGGCGTGCAGGCGCATCAGATCGTTACCGGCACCGCCTGCCACCTCGACGCTCATCTGGTGCACGATGCGCTGCATCACATGCGCCTCGACGGCGTCGATATCCTGTTCATCGAGAACGTCGGCAACCTCGTGTGCCCCGCCAGCTTCGACCTCGGCCAGCATCTCAACGTCACCCTGCTCTCGGTTACCGAGGGCGACGACAAGCCGGCCAAGTACCCGGTGATGTTCCGCGCCGCCGACGCCATGCTGCTGACCAAGACCGACCTTCTGGCCGTGCTCGACGACTTCGATCCGGACAAGGCGGAAGCGCACCTGCGCAATCTGGCCAACCCGGCGCCGGTGATGCGCCTGTCTGCGCGCAAGGATCTCGGCATGGACGCGTGGCTGAACTGGTTGCGCGAGCAGCTCGCCGCCCAGCGTGCCCGTGTGGCGATCGGCCAGTCGCGCCGCCCGGCGATCCAGAGCGACGGCATGAAATATCACAGCGTCACTGCCTGATGGATCACGCCCGCGCCTGGCTGGAGAAAATCCACGCCCTTGAATTCGACCGCACGATCAAGATCATGAACGTGTGCGGCGGCCATGAACGCTCGATCACCCAGGCCGGCCTGCGCGGCGCGCTGCCGAAATGGGTCGAACTGGTGCCCGGCCCCGGCTGCCCGGTGTGCGTGTGTCCGGAGGAAGACGTCTACCAGGCCATGCAGCTCGCGCTTCAGGACAAGGTCATCCTGGTCGCCTTCGGCGACATGCTGCGGGTGCCGGTCAACGTGAAGAAGGGCGATGTGCGCTCGCTCGCCGAGGCGCAGGCGGCCGGTGCTGACGTGCGGCCGATCGCCAGCCCGCTCGATGCGCGCAAGATCGCGCTGGAGAACCCCGATCGCCCGGTGGTGTTCTTCGCCGCCGGCTTCGAGACCACCACTGCGCCGACCGCCGCGATGCTGGCGGAGGGCATTCCGGACAATCTTTCCATCCTGCTGTCCGGCCGGCTGACCTGGCCCGCCGTGGCGATGCTGCTGGACTCGGGCACGCCCGGCTTCGACGCGCTGGTCGCACCGGGCCACGTCTCCACCGTGATGGGACCGGAGGAATGGAACTTCGTGGTGGACCAGCACGAGATTCCCGCAGCGGTCGCCGGCTTCGCACCGGAGTCGCTGCTGGCGTCGTTCTATTCGGTGCTGCGGCAGCTGAAAAGCGGCGAGCGCTTTCTCGACAACTGCTATCGCGAAGTCGCGCATCCCGGCGGCAATCCCACCGGCCGCCGCCTGCTCGAGCAAACCCTCGATGTCGTCGACGCCAACTGGCGCGGCATCGGCATCATCCCCAACTCGGGCTATGCGCTGAAGCCGGCGTATGCCAGACACGACGCGCGCCTGCTGTTCCCCGACCACGCCGACCCCACCCGCCGCCGCG
>JAIBFE010000207.1 GCA_019459705.1 Thiobacillus sp.
TCCTGCGCGACCTCGGCGTCGGCAAGATGAAACTCCTGGCCAGCCCGCGCAAGATGCCCGCCATGGACGGATTCGGGCTGGAAGTCACCGGCTATTCTGAAAAAGCCTAACAATCAAGCGAGGTACGCATCATGGGAACCACTAGCGACATCTCCGAACTGGACCCGGTCTATCAGGGCAAGGGGCTCAAGATCGGCATCGTCATGAGCCGCTTCAACAAGGACATCTGCGAAGGCCTGTTGTCCGCCTGTGAAATCGAGCTGGCCCGCCTCGGCGTCGCCACCGACGACGTGCTGCTGGTCGATGTGCCCGGCGCGCTGGAGCATCCGTTGGCGCTGCAAAAAATGGCGCAGTCCGGCAAGTTCGACGCACTGGTTGCCATCGGCGCCGTGGTGCGTGGCGACACCTATCACTTCGAAGTGGTGTCGAACGAATCCTCGCGCGGCATTCTCGACGTACAGCTGGAAACCGGCGTGCCGATCGCCAACGCGATCCTCACCGTCGACACCGAGGAGCAGGCCCACGTGCGCATGGCCTAAAAAGCCCGCGACGCCGCCCGTGTGGCGATCGAAATGGCCAACCTCTTGAAGCGGCTCTGAGATGGCCGGTTCCCGCAAAGTCGCCCGCGAATTCACCCTGCAGGGCGTGTACGCCTGGCTGGTGGGCGGTGCCGACGTCACGCTGATTGCCGCCAACCTCAAGGAAGACGAGCAGTTCAAGCGCGCCGACGAAGATTACTTCCGCACCCTGCTCTACGGCGTGCTGAAGGAGGGGGACATGCTGAGCGCGCGCATCACGCCCCTGCTCGACCGCACGCTCGCCGAGCTGTCGCCGATCGAGCGCGGCATCCTGCTGATCGGCGCCTATGAACTGCTGCACTGCCCCGACGTGCCGTGGCGCGTCGCCATCAACGAAGGCGTCGA
The DNA here is from genome assembly GCA_019459705.1 of Thiobacillus sp. Taxonomy (GTDB): domain Bacteria; phylum Pseudomonadota; class Gammaproteobacteria; order Burkholderiales; family Thiobacillaceae; genus Thiobacillus. The sequence continues at coordinate 924 of JAIBFE010000207.1, forward strand.
ACTGGCAAAGAAGTTCGGCGGCACCGACGGCCACAAGTACATCAACGGCGTACTCGACAAGCTGGCGCAGGACGTGCGCGCGGTGGAAATCGAGCATGCGAAAGGCAGGAGCTAGGATTCAGGAACCAGGGGCCAGGGAATGTGGCACGGCAAAGCCGCACCGCCCCTGATTCCTGGTCCCTAACTCCTAGTCCCTAGAAAATGGAATTCGACCTCATCGCCCGCCACTTCACCCGCGCCACCCCCGGCGCGGTGCTGGGCGTGGGCGACGACTGCGCGCTGCTGGCGCCGACGCCGGGCATGCAGCTCGCGGTGTCATCCGACATGCTGCTCGAAGGCCGCCACTTCTCGCCGCAGGACAGTCCCGCCGGCATCGGCCACAAGTCGCTGGCAGTAAACCTGTCCGACCTCGCCGCGATGGGGGCGACGCCGCGCTGGGCGACGCTGGCGATCGCGCTACCGGAGGAAAACGACGCCTGGCTCACGGCCTTTGCACGCGGCCTCTTCCGCATGGCGGACATGCACGGCATCGAGCTGGTTGGGGGCGACACCACGCGCGGGGCGCTGACGATCAGCATCCCGGTCTTGGGTGAAGTGCCGCCGGGCGTGGCGCTGCGACGCGCCGGCGCCCAGGCCGGCGACGACGTCTGGGTGTCCGGCATGATCGGCTCGGCGGCGCTGGCGCTGGCCTATCGCCAGGGACGCCTGTTCATGGAACAGATCGACGCCGCCAGGGTCTTGCCCGCGCTCTACCTGCCGACGCCGCGGGTGGAACTCGGCATCGCGCTGCGCGGCATCGCGACCAGCGCGATCGACCTTTCCGACGGCCTGCTAGGTGATCTCGGGCATGTTCTGGAGCGCTCCGGCGTCGGCGCCACGCTCGAATTTTCCACGCTGCCAACGCTGCCAGTGGTTCAGCATTATCTGCATGAAGCGGTCGCGCGCGATTGCGTGCTGGCGGGCGGCGACGACTACGAACTCTGCTTCACCGCGCCGGCCGGCAAGCGCGATGCCGTCACTGCCGCCGCGCAATCCGCGGGCGTGCCGGTAACGCGCATCGGTCTCATCACCGCCGAACCCGGGCTCGCGGTCATCGATACGAATGGCCAGCCCCTGACCATCGAACGAACCGGGTATGACCACTTTGCGGCCTGACCTCACATTTCTGTTTGCGCATCCGGCGCACCTGATCGCCTTCGGCTTCGGCACGGGCCTCGCGCCCAAGGCGCCGGGCACCGTCGGCACCCTGCTGGGGCTGCCGCTGTTCTGGCTGATCGTCGCGGTCGCCCCCGATCTGCCCAACCAGATCGTTCTGCTGGTCGCCGCCTTCCTCCTCGGCATCTGGGCGTGCGGCCGCAGCGGCCGCGTGCTGGGCGTCGCCGACCACGGCGGGATGGTATGGGACGAGATCGTCGCGTTTGCGCTGGTGCTGCTGTTCACCCCGGCCGGCTGGCTGTGGATCGCGCTGGCCTTTGCACTCTTCCGCCTGTTCGATATCCTGAAGCCCTGGCCGATCCGGCTGGCCGACCGACGCCTGAAAAACGGTTTCGGTGTGATGTTCGACGATCTTCTGGCGGCGCTGTACGCAATCGCCGCCATCAAAGGACTGCAATGGCTCGTGTGAGCGACGAAGAACTGCACCAGCTTGCCGCCGAACTCGGCGACAAACTGCTTGCGCGCGGCTGGATGCTCGCCACCGCGGAATCCTGCACCGGCGGCTGGGTCGGACAGTTGCTGACCTCGCTGCCTGGCTGCTCGCAGTGGTATGAACGCGGTTTCATCACCTATGCCAACGCCGCCAAGATCGAGATGCTCGGCGTACCCGTAGAACTCATCGAGACGCATGGCGCCGTTTCCGAGGACACCGCCAGCGCCATGGCCGCCGGCGCGCTGAAACACAGCCACGCACAGGCCGCGCTCGCCATTTCCGGCATCGCCGGCCCCGGCGGCGGCACGCCGCGAAAACCGGTCGGACTGGTGTGCTACGGCTGGGCGCTGGAAGACGGTACCGTCATGTCGTCCACCTGCCGTCTCGACGGCGACCGCGAGGAAATCCGCTCACGGGGGGTGGCGGCGGCGCTGCGCGGCCTGATCGAACTGATCGGCTAGCCTGCCTAGCGAAACGCCCACGCCGCGAACGGTTCGATCTCGTCGCGGTTCAAGAGCATCAGCTGGTAGGCATGCGGGTTCAGCGAATGGTCCGGCGTGGTATCGACATTCAGGCGCTGCAGCACGTAGCCGAGCAGCGCGCGCCGCACCGCCACTTCGATGGTTTCCCCGCTCGCACCGTAATCCAGCAGCAGGCTCTCGCGCCTGTCCGCATCGAGCCCGGCATGCGGCGCCAGGCTCATGCTGACCGATTCCACCCAGTCGTCGTCGTACTGCTCGCCGGATTCGGCGGGCGCATCGAGGCATTGCGCCGCGGTGAAGCGCGACAGTACAAAATCACGAAAATCGCAGGTGTCCTCGCTATACGCCCGCACATGCCAGCGCAGCCCGGTATCGACCAGGGTGTGCGGTTCGATCACGCGCTCCGCGCCGCCCTCGCGCCGTGACAGGGAGCGGTAGCTGACGCGCAACTTGCGACCGCCGTGGATGGCGCGGGTGATCTGCGCCAGAGTCTGCGGGCTTGGCTGGCGCGCGGGCAGCGGCAGCGACGCGGTCGGCAGGCCGTATATCAGCGCGTTCCCATAGGGCCCGTTCGCCACTGCCAGATTGGCGGCGATGACGGGCAGCGCGGCGGCAGGGGCCAAATCGGCAAACACCGCGCTAAAGCCCTCGCCCGGCACGAAGCCGAACACGCTGTGGCTGTAGACCAGGTTGCCGGGCGCCAGGTCGCCGTAAAGCTTGAGGTCCTTGGTCGCCGCCGGGTCGGACAGGCCGAAGGCGCGTGCGACGTCGCTGCGGGTCACCACCCCGGTGTACCAGGCCATAACCTCGATGTATTGCAGCCGCTGGCGCGTCGCCCATTTCAGGTCCAGGCGCATTTTCTCCTTTGTAATCATCTCGCTTGCTCCGGCCGGGCGGGTTGTTTCGGACGATTATAGGCAAGCGCCCGCCAAATATAAAATATTTGTTAATACTTTTTATTTAGGTGATATTTTTTATTGACACTGAAAAATATACGGCCTAAAGTTCACCCATCGCAACCCAATCAGGAGACACACCATGGCCACCCCCAGCACGATGACCGAAGACAAGATGAAGGCGCTCAGCGCCGCGCTGAGCCAGATCGACAAGCAGTTCGGCAAGGGCTCGGTGATGCGCCTCGGCGACCACGATGTCTCGCGCGACATCCAGGCCGTCTCCACCGGTTCGCTGGGGCTCGACATTGCACTGGGCGTCGGCGGCCTGCCGCGCGGCCGCGTGGTCGAAATCTACGGCCCGGAGTCGTCCGGCAAGACCACGCTCACCCTGCAGGTCATCGCCGAAATGCAGAAAATGGGCGGCACCGCCGCCTTCAT
>JAIBFE010000214.1 GCA_019459705.1 Thiobacillus sp.
GTCCGAAGCAGGCTGCCCCGCCGTGGCCGACCCCGGCGCGGCGCTGGTCATGGCTGCGCATCGCGAGAATATTCCGGTAGTGCCGCTGATCGGCCCGTCGTCGATCCTGCTGGCGCTGATGGCCTCGGGTCTGGGTGGGCAACGCTTCGCCTTCCACGGCTACCTGCCCGCCAAGGAACCCGAGCGCAGCCAGACCATACGAGAACTGGAAAAGACCGCGCGCCACCAGCGCGCCACCCAGCTGTTCATCGAAACACCCTACCGCAGCGCCGCCCTGCTGGACGCGCTGGCCACCACGCTGTCGCCCACCATGCTCATCAGCGTGGGGGCTGATCTCAGCCTGCCCAGCCAGTTGATTCAGACCCGCAGCGCCAAAAACTGGCGCGGTCAGGCCGATACGGTGAAGGATCGGCTGGTGGTGTTCGGAATCGGAATCTAAACGGCAGCCTTCAGCGAGGTCGCCGGGCACCGGCGGGTGCCGTCTCTCGGGGTTGGGAATCGGCCGAGACGTCGAGGATGCGCACCTTGATGGTCTTCCCTTTCAGCTTGCCCACTGCCAGCCTGCGCTGCGCCTCCTGGGCAATCCCCTGCTCCACTGCGACATAAGTGGAGGTATCCGTGACGGTGATCTTGCCGATCTGCCCGCTGGAGAAACCGGCGCCGCTGGTGAGCGCGCCCAGCACATCGCCGGGACGAATCTTCTCCTTGCGCCCGCCGAGAATCTGCAGGGTCGCCATCGGCGGTACCAGCGGCTGGATGGCTTCACCGTTCTGCAGCTCGCTCAGCGGATGCCATTCCAGCTCGCTGCCCATTTCCTGGACGATATTGGCCACGCGCCGCATCTGGTTGGGGCTGGCCAGACTCAGCGCCCAGCCCTGCTGGTCGGCGCGGCCAGTGCGGCCGATGCGGTGGACATAGACTTCCGGATCGGGCGTGACATCGACGTTGATGACCGCTTCAAGCTGGTCGATATCGAGACCTCGCGCGGCCACATCGGTCGCCACCAGCACCGAACAACTGCGATTGGCGAACTGCACCAGCACCTGGTCGCGCTCGCGCTGCTCCAGTTCGCCGTGCAAGGCCAGCGCGTGGAAGCCTTGATTGCGCAACACCCGCAACAGGTCGCGACATTGCTGGCGGGTATTGCAAAAAGCCAGCGTGCTCACCGGACGATAGTGATTGAGCAGCAGCGCCACCGCCTGCAGCCGCTCGTCGTTGCTCACTTCATAAAAACGCTGGCGAATCTTGTCGTTCTCGTGGCGCTCCAGCAGCTTCACCTCCTGCGGCTGGTGCATGAAGCGCCGGCTCAGTTCGCCGATTCCCTCGGGATAGGTGGCGGAAAACAGCAGCGTCTGGCGCCTGGCAGGGCACTGCCTGGCGATGAAGGCGATGTCGTCGTAGAAGCCCATGTCCAGCATGCGGTCGGCTTCGTCGAGTACCAGCGTATTGAGCGCCTCCAGATCGAGACTGCCGCGTTGCAAGTGATCCATCACACGGCCCGGCGTGCCGACGACGATGTGGGCGCCATGCTCCAGGCTCGCCATCTGCGGGCGCATCGTGGAGCCGCCCACCAGCGTAATGATCTTGATGTTGTCCACGCTGCGCGCCAGTCGGCGCAGCTCCTGAGCCACCTGGTCCGCCAGCTCGCGCGTCGGGCACAGCACCATCGCCTGCACCGCGAAGCGCCGCACATTCAGGTTGGTCAGCAAAGGCAGCCCAAAGGCTGCCGTCTTGCCGCTACCGGTCTTGGCCTGCGCGATCAGGTCGTGGCCGGCCAACGCAATCGGCAGGCTGGCCGCCTGGATCGGCGTCATGTTCAGATAACCGAGTTGCCGCAGATTGGCCAGCACAGCGGGTGCCAGTGGCAGTTGGTCGAAAGGTGCGCCGGCCGAAGGGACGGCGGGCGGAGAATCAGGTGGGGGAAACGGTTGAGCGGTCATGCCGGATTATACGGGGCCAACCGACTGGAGCCACGCTGAACACCCTGTTCGGTGTCGGGATCCGGATGCTCAGAATCGCAGCCAGTCGAGCCGCAGGGTCAACGTCTCACCGGACGGGGTTTCCGCCAGCAGCCATTCGGCGCCGTCGCGGGTGTAGACGTCCAGCGGCAACACCCGCTGGTGGCCGGCCCGGTCGCCCGCCGTCACGGTCACATCCAGCCATTGCCGCTTGAGGGCGGCAAATTCCAGGCATTCGTGATCCGAGCAGGCGATCGGCCGGTAATCGCTCATCGCAGGGTGACCCCTGCATTTTCAAACGGTGTCAGCGCCTTCGCCATCGATGCCCCCAGACGCCCGGCGAGACGTTCGGCAAAGCTTTCCTGCTGGGTGTAATCGACGATGTCCTCGGCCTTGATGACGTCGCGCGCGACCGACTCCACACTGCCCAGATCATCGGCCAGCCCGAGCTGGATGCTCTTCTCCCCGCTCCATACCAGGCCGCTGAACATCTCGGGGGTTTCCTTCAGACGCTTGCCGCGGCCTTCGCGCACCACGCCGATGAACTGGCCGTGGATTTCCTCGAGCATCTGCCTGGCAAACGCCTGCTGCTCGGGGTCGACCGGCGAGAAGGGATCGAGGAAGCCCTTGTTTTCGCCAGCGGTGAGCAGGCGGCGTTCGACGCCGAGTTTTTCCATGGTGTGGGTGAAGCCGAAGCCATCCATCAACACGCCGATGGAGCCGACGATGCTGGCCTTGTCGACAAATATCTTGTCAGCACCGGCTGCAACGTAATAGCCGCCGGAGGCGCAGATGTCGTCCACCACGGCATACAGCGGCACCTTCGGATGCAGCGCGCGCAGGCGCTTGATCTCGTCGTAGATTTGCCCCGCCTGCACCGGGCTGCCGCCGGGGCTGTTGATGCGCAGGATCACGCCCTTGGTCTTCTTGTCGTCAAAGGCGCCCTGCAGGCTGGCGATGATGGCGTCGGCGCTGGCCTGGTCGGAGGCGATCACGCCCTGCAGGTCGACCAGCGCGGTGTGCTCCTTGGGAATCGCGACGCCGTCGCCACCGAACCAGCCGGCAGCGAGGAACAGCACGATGAACAGATAGAGAAAGCCGAGCGTCTTGAACAGGATGCTCCAGTGGCGGCTGCGGCGCTGTTCCTGGATCGCGGACAGTGCGAGCTTTTCCAGGACTTCACGTTCCCAGTTGGGTTGTTGTTCGCTCATTGTTCTTCCATCAGGCTGTTTCTAACACATATACATGGCCATCGCGTTCGACGACCGGGACAGGTTTCAGGCCGCGTCCGGCGCAGCGTCCGCCCACGCACTGGCCGCTCGCGGGATGGTAGAGCGCACCGTGGGTGGAGCAGATCAAGTATAGCCGCGAGTGATCAAAGAACTCGCCTTCCTGCCAGTCGAGTTCCACCGGAACGTGGCCGCACTGGTTGAGGAAAGCACGCGGCCGGCCTTCGAAGCGCACCACGAAGGCCTGCTGCGGCTGGCCGTTGTGGTCCAGCTCGAAACGCACGCCGCGGCCCAGTTCAGTCAGGTCGCCGGCGCTGCAGATCAGGCGTTCGCGTTCAGCCATGCATACACCTCGTCGAAACTGTCCATCAGGGCCAGCGGCGCATGCGGATGCAGGTCGCCCGCCAGATGCGCGCCGTAGGTCACGCCCAGGCTGGCGACCCCCGCGTTCGAGGCCATCAGCAGGTCGTGGCTGGTGTCGCCGATCACCAGCGTGCGCACCGGGTCGGCAGCGAGTTCGTCGATCAGTTCCAGCACCATCGCCGGGTGCGGCTTGGAGTGCGTCTGGTCGGCGCAGCGGGTGGCGGCAAACCACGGGCCCAGGCCGCTGGCTTCGAGCGCACGTTCCAGGCCGATGCGGCTTTTGCCCGTGGCCACAGCCAGCTGAAAGCCGCTCTCGTGCAGATCACGGATGCCCTGGGGCACGCCGGCAAACAGCGGAATCTGGGCATCGCGTCCGAGGTAATGGTGGCGATAGCGCTCGACCAGCCGCGGATAGTCGTCGGCCGGTAGATCCGGCAGCAGGGCCTGCAGCGCCTGGATCAGGCCAAGGCCGATGATCTGGCGCGACGCACGATCGCTCGGTGCGGGCAGGCCGATGTCCTCGCAGGCGCGCTGGATCGAATCGACGATCACCCCGGCGGAATCCATCAGGGTGCCGTCCCAGTCGAAAATCAGCAGATCAAATTGCTTGGGCATTCAAAGTATCCAGAAAAGTGGCCAGTTCAGCGGGCAGCGGGGCTTCGATCAGCAGGCGCTCGCCCGAAACGGGGTGCTCGAAGCTCAATTGGGCCGCATGCAGGAACATCCGCTTCAGCCCCTGCTTCATCAGCCGCTTGTTGAGTTCGAAATCGCCGTATTTGTCGTCGCCCGCGATCGGGAAGCCCAGATGCGAGGTGTGGACGCGAATCTGATGGGTGCGCCCGGTCTTCAGTTCCGCTTCCAGCAGGGTGAAATCGGCAAAACCCTGCAGGCGGCGGAAGATGGTGTGCGCGGTCTGACCCTCGTCGCGCACCGTGACGCGCTTTTCGCCGTCGTCAGTGACCCGCTTGTGCAAGGGCAGCTTCACGTGCTGCACCGGATTCGGCCAGCGCCCCGCCACCAGCGTCAGGTAGCGCTTCTCGATCTTGCCGTCGCGCATCGCCGCATGCAGCCCGACCAGCGCGCGCCGCTTCAATGCGATCAGCAGCACGCCCGAGGTTTCCCGGTCGAGCCGGTGCACCAGCTCCATGTAGCGGCATTCCGGCAGTTCCAGCCGCATCTGCTCGATCACGCCGCGCGAAATGCCGCTGCCGCCGTGTACCGCCATGCCGGCAGGCTTGTTCAATGCAATCAGGGCGTCGTCGCGATAGAGAACCTGCGGCAGCAGGCGGATGCCGCCCTGCGGCAGATGGGTGGCGGGGGTAATGACCGGAACAGCCACCCGCACCGGCGGAATCCGCACCTCATCGCCCAGTTTCAGCCGGTAGCTGACGTCGACCCGGCCGCCATTGATGCGCACCTCGCCGCCGCGAACCATTTTGTAGATGCGGCTTTTCGGCACGCCTTTCAGCCGCGCCATCAGAAAGTTGTCCAGACGCTGACCATCGGCGCTGTCGTCAATCTTCAGCCGCCGGACCGAATCTTTCTCTAAGTCATTCTTTTTCATATACACTACCGCCGGTTCAGGCCGAGTTTTGCCTGACCTATTTGGATACCACGCCGGTTACAACGCTCACCGGCCGCCGCCTGCCCGGCCCGTCTGGATTCCTGCCGCCCAGTTGACTTCAAACTGACGCGGACAGTCGAAACCACCCCGCCCAGCCAGTCGGCAAAGCAGCGATGTTATCAATGACGCGACAACAAGCATACGAAATATGTGTTCACGCCGAGGCGCAGCCTCCGGCGGGAACCGGAAAGACCGCCCCGGCATTGCCGGTGACACTCTCCAGGAACAGGACACCCTCATCCATGCCGTTTCACCTCAACCTATCCGTGATCGCATGAGCCGCTGACACTCAGCGGCAGTCTGGCCTGTCCCGTATGCACGCGCGCGGGAGTAAACAATGAAGCGCATGCTATTCAACGCAACCCAGGCGGAAGAACTCCGGGTTGCCATCGTCGACGGACAGAAGCTCGTCGACCTTGACATCGAGTCCGCCAGCAAGGAACAACGCAAGGGCAATATCTACAAGGGTGTCATCACC
>JAIBFE010000112.1 GCA_019459705.1 Thiobacillus sp.
TCCACCACCTTCCGCGAATTCGACACGCTGGTGACCGCACGCCTGCATGGCTTTCGCGATGCCGACGACTACTGGCTGCGGGCATCCTCAAAGCCGCTCCTCAGATCGGTCGCCGTGCCGACGCTGGTCATCAACGCAAGAAACGACCCTTTCCTGCCGGCGTGGGCGCTGCCCACCTGTGCGAACGTCTCGCCCGCCGTCACCCTCGAACAGCCCGACGCCGGCGGCCATGTGGCATTTCCATCCGGTCCCTTCCCAGGCAATCTCGACTGGCTGCCGCGGCGGCTGATGCAGCATTTCGACACCCAGCGCAGGTAGAATCAGCGCATTGCCAATCAGGGAGTGCGTTGTGGAATACCCCAAGGAAATCTTCAAGGCCTATGACATTCGCGGCATCGTCGGCAAGACCTTCACGCCGGAGATCGTCGAGGCCATCGGCCATGCCATCGGTTCCGAAGCTGTCGCACGCGGGCAGAAGGAAATCTGCATCGGCCGCGACGGCCGTCTGTCCGGGCCTGACATGGCTGCCGCACTTGCGCGCGGCATCCGCAAAGCCGGCATCGGCGTCGTCGACCTGGGCATGGTCGCCACGCCGATGACTTATTACGCAGCCTATCAATTGAATACGAACAGCGCGGTAATGGTCACCGGCAGCCACAACCCGCCCGACTACAACGGTCTGAAAATGGTGCTCGGCGGCGAGACGCTGTCGGGCGACACCATCCAGAAACTGCGCGAGCGGCTGCTCAACAACGACCTCGCGCACGGCGACGGCGGCTACCGCCAGCACGACATCGCCGGCGAATACCTCGCGCGCATCGTCTCCGACGTGAAGCTGGCCCGCCCGATGAAGATCATCATCGACTGCGGCAACGGCGTGCCCGGTGCCTTCGCGCCCAAGCTCTATCGCGACATGGGCTGCCAGGTGGAAGAACTGTTCTGCGAAGTCGACGGCAACTTCCCCAACCATCACCCGGACCCCTCGCAGCCGAAAAACCTGCAGGACCTGATCGCCGCGCTGAAAACCAGCGACGCCGAAATCGGCCTCGCCTTCGACGGCGACGGCGACAGGCTGGGCGTGGTCACCAAGGACGGCAGCATCATCTTCCCCGACCGCCAGCTGATGCTGTTCGCCGACGACGTGCTCAGCCGCAACCCGGGTGCCGAGATCATTTTCGACGTCAAGTCGACGCGCAACCTGTTCAAGTGGATCCGTGACCGCGGCGGCCGTCCGCTGCTGTGGAAAACCGGCCACAGCTTCATCAAGGCCAAAATGAAGGAAACCGGCGCGCTGCTGGCCGGCGAAATGTCCGGCCACGTGTTCTTCAAGGAGCGCTGGTTCGGTTTCGACGACGGCCTGTATGCCGGCGCACGGCTGCTCGAATACCTGAGCACGCAGCCCGACATCAATGCCACCCTGCACGGCCTGCCCGATTCGGTGAACACCCCCGAACTCAACATCAAGATGGCCGAGGGCGAGCATTACACCCTGATGGACACGCTGCAGAAAACCGCGCATTTCCCCAAGGCCCAGGAAGTCATCACCCTTGACGGCCTGCGCGTCGAGTATGCCGACGGCTTTGGGCTCGCCCGTCCGTCCAACACCACGCCGGTGATCGTGCTGCGCTTCGAAGCCGACAACGCCGAGGCGCTGGAACGGATCCAGGCCGATTTCCGGCGCGTGATTCACCAGGCTGCACCCAGCCTCGCGCTGCCGTTTTGAACGAAACGGCAGCCGCGCCACGCAGCCTGCACATCATCGGTGGCAAGGGGCTGGGCGGCGCGGAACGCTTCTTCATCCGGCTGGTGAACGCGCTGGCGCGCGCCGGCCAGCCGGTGGCCGCCATCACCGTGGCGGACGGTGAAATTGCCCGTGCCGTCGACCCGGCGGTGCGCCAATACCACGCGCCGATGCTGGGTGTGTGGGATATCTACTCGCGCTGGAAAATCAACCGCGCAATTGCCGACTTCCGGCCCGACGTGGTGCAGACCTACATGGGGCGCGCAACGCGCATCGTGCACCTGCCACGCGACCGCTCTCCGGTACATCTGGCGCGCCTGGGCGGCTATTACAAGCTCAAGGGCTATCGCCACGCCCACGCCTGGGTGGGCAATACGCGCGGCATTCACGACTATCTGACCGCCCATGGCCTGCCTGCTGACCGGGTGCACCACATCGGCAACTTCGTGGATCGCCCGCAACGTCTCGACTCTGCAGCGCTCGACGCACTGCGTACGCAGCTTGGACTGACCGGCTGCCGCATTCTTCTCGGCCTCGGGCGCCTGCACCCCAACAAGGGCTGGGCCGACCTGCTGCATGCGTTTGCGCAGCTACCCGACACGCTCCACGGTGCGCCGCTGCATTTGTTGATGGTCGGCGACGGCCCGCTGCGCAAGGAACTGGAAGCCTTGTCCAGCCAGCTCGGAATCGCATCGCGCGTTCACTGGGCCGGCTGGAAAACCGACCCCGCGCCGTATTACCAGCTGGCTGACGTGTTCGTCTGCGCGTCGGTGCACGAACCGCTCGGCAACGTCATTCTGGAGGCCTGGGCAAACCGCGTGCGCCTGGTCTCCACCCGGGCACAGGGCCCGCTGGAATTGATGACCGATGACGTCAATGGCCTGCTGGCGCCGCTGTCCGACGCAACCGGGCTGGCCGGGGTGCTGCACACCGCGCTCGCTATGGATGACGCGCACGCCTCACGCTTGATCGAAGCCGGCTACCAGGAAGTGGAACGGCATTACTCAGAAGCCGCGATTGTGTCTGCCTACACCGCGCTCTATGCCGAATTGCGCGATCAATCGACCGGTAGCGGCGCCGGCCGATGCAGAAAATAACCCTGCACGAAATTCACGCCCATATCCCTCAGGATAGCGAACTCCGCCTCGGTCTCGACCTGTTCCGCGATGGTCTGCTTACCCAGTTCATGCCCCAGCGTATGCATGGCTTTGACGATGGCGAGTTTTTCGCGGTCATGATTCATCCCGCGCACGAAATCGCCGTCGATCTTGAGATACGCCACCGGCAGGCGCTTCAGGTAACCGAATGATGACTGCCCCTTGCCGAAGTCGTCCAGCGCGAACTGGATACCGCGTGACTGCAATGTGAGAATCAGGCGCTCGCAGGCATCCAGGCTGTCGATGGCGGCGGTTTCGGTGACCTCGAAGCTGATCCGCGCCGGATCGAAGTGATACTGGTTGATTTCATCGAGAATGAATTCGGCCGTACCCGGATCGCTCAGGCTGCGGCCCGACAGATTGATCGCATAACTGGCCGTGTCCTCGGGATGGGTGTCGAGATAGGCGAAGAAGTTTCGGATCACCCAGCGGTCGAAGCTGGGCGCCAGCCCATAATGCTCGGCAGCTGGCAGGAACTCGCCCGGCGAGATGATCGCGCCATCCTCGCCGCGCAGGCGCAGCAGGATTTCGTAATGCTGCGTCGTGATAGCCGGCGACATCGCGATTTTCTGCTGGCGATACAGGACAAACCGGTGCGCTTCGAACGCCTTGGTGATGGCGCCGACCCACTGCATTTCGTCGTTGATTTTTTGCAGCGCAGGATGGGTTTTTTCGTAGACCTGGATGGCGCTGCCGCCCAGCGTTTTGGCGTGATAACAGGCCGTATCGGCCTGCGCCAGAATTTCGCCGATATCGGTCATGCCGCAATGCAGCTCGGTGACACCCTGGCTCACCCCCAGCCGGAACACCTTGTCCTCCCATTCGAAACGAAAGCGGCCGATTTCGTCGCGCAAGCCCTGAATGTGATCAAGCGCTTCCGGCAGCGTGGCATCGACGAACAGCAAGCCGAACTCGTCGCCTCCCAGGCGCGCCAGGAAATGGTTTTCGCCTTCCACGCGACGGGCCATCAGGGTCGTCAGCCGCTGCAGCAGGACGTCCCCTGCACGGTGACCGCAGGTATCGTTGACCAGCTTGAAACGATCGAGGTCGATGTAGCAGAAAATGAAGCGCCCGCCTTCATGCTGCACGCTGTGCAATGCCACGGAGAGCTTGTCTTCCATGGCACGGCGGTTCCACAGGCCGGTGAGGTGGTCGCGCTCAGCCTGCCAGGCCAGGCGCTGCATCAGGCTGCGCCGCTCGCTCTCATCCTGGAACACCAGCACCCCGCCCTGCACCTTGCCGTCGCTGGAGCGAATCGGTGCGGCCGTGTCGCTGATCGCAATGATCGCGCCATCCAAGCGACGTATCACCGTATGGCTGTCCAGCTCAACGACCTTGTTGTGCCGCAATGCCTGCTCCAGCGGGCTGGCGACAGGCGCGCCGCTCTGCTCGCTGAACAATGGCAGCACCGCGGACACCTGCCGCCCCCGCGCATCGTCGCTGCTGAAACCGGTCAGTTCTTCCGCCCTGGGATTGAGAAACTCGATCAGGCCGTCCGCATCGGTGACCACCACGGCATCGCCGATGGATTCGATCGTCACCCGCAGGCGCTCCTTTTCGACCAGCAGCTTGTCATGCTCGCGCTCCAGTGCGAACACCAGGCGACTGACATGATCCGCCATGTGGTTGAACGCCAGTTTGGTTTCACGCACCTCGGGCGGCGAACCATAGGCCAGGCTGGCGCGTGCGCTGAAATCGCCCTGCTCGATCGCCCGTGCCGCGGTGCGCAGGGAATACAAACCGCGCAGGTTGACCTGCAGCAGCCAGCGCAGCAACAGCATGACGCCTACCAGGCTGCCGATCGCCAGCAAGGTGAAGCGGACTGCCAGCACCCACAGAACCTGCGTGACCGGCCCCGCGTCCAGCCTGACCGCCAGAGTGCCATAGGAGGTGCCGCCCATCACCAGGTCGGACTGCGCATGGGGTGCACGCATATCCAGCAACGCGCCAAACCAGGCCGGATACCCGGGCAGGTCCGGTGGCGTGCCTGCTTCGAATGCAACCTGTGGCGACGCGAAACGTACACTCCGGATACGGGAATCACGGGCGCGCGTCTCGATGGCCTGTTCGATAGCCGGATAATCACGCAGCAGCACATGATCCTGAATCGACGCCATCATCGCGCTCAACTCGCGCTCGGCACTGGCATCAAGATGCTGCTGCGCACGCTCCTTGAGGGGCAGCCCCAGCACGGCCAGCGTCGCCAGATACATCATCAGCACCATGACGAATACCGCGCCCAGAATACGGACCTGCAGACTGTAGCGCGTGCTGCGAATCGCCTGCAGGTCACTCATTCACGGGCACCCGGGTCTGCCTGAAAAAGCGCCGGTAGTTGCTGTAATCCTGGTCGTCCGCAGCAACGAAACCGCGCACCTTTGACAGCCCAAGCGATTGCGCAGCCAGCTGCAACACGCGCCCCCCCTCCGGATCGTGTGTCATGCCGACAAAGGCCTGCCGGACTTTCTCGCCGTCCGCCGCACTGATCCTGGGCGATGCCATCACGGCCAGATCGAAATAGGGCTCCGATTCGGCCAGCACGCGGTATTTCAGCTCGCGACGCTGGGCGAAATCAGCCATGACCTGATGATTCACCCCGGCAGCCGCCACCTGGCCCAGCATGAGTTGCCCCATCGCCGCCTCCTGGTTGCCGGAAAACAGCGGCGAAACCTTGACGCCAGCGCGCAGCAGCGCGTCCATCGGCACGTAATACCCGGTAAACCCATAGGGATTCGCGAATGCCACAGGCTTGCCGGCCAACTCCTGCAGCGTCCTGACCGGCGAACTGTCGAGCACCACCATCTGCCCGCGTATGCCCTGGGTATCCTGTCGGGCCAGCACACGCCAGCCCAGCTGCTCGCGCTTCGGCGTGAACAGGTGGTTGGTGTAGGCGAAATCCAGCTGGCCGGCCACCACGCGATCGGTGGTTTCGTTGGCCGTGCGCCCGATATGCAGTTCCAGCGGCACCCCGGAACGCGCCGACACATAGTTCAGAATGGGATTCCAGTAAGCGGCGGTCGCCTGCAGACTGCGGTGATTGAGCACGCCAAAGGCGTAGGGGACGGTCGGCGCAGCCTGAACCGTCGTGCCCAGCAGCAAGGCGAGGCACAGCCATATTCTTCTCATGTTGTCTCCGTGTATCTTGTTATGGGAAGCCGTTTTTATCGTGTTGCGAGTGTAGCCTGCGACGACACAAGCGCCCAAACGAACAGGGTCGTTTGACGGCCACACTGCAATGACGGACAAAAGCGTGCCAATATTGAATCCGCGTGTAATCGGCCTGAACCCGCTCTAGAATCACTACACTTTTTTCATTAGCTGCCGGAGCTCATCATCGACTGCCTGCTGTTCCACGATTCCAGAGTCCAATCGATCGCGTTTGACGACATCAGCGAGCACGTCGCCCATCCCGATCGTTTCATCTGGGTCGAGATGAAAACCCCCGACAGCAATACTGTCGCCAGGCTGGGTGAGGAATTCGGCCTGCACGAACTGGCGCTGGAAGATGCCATTACCACCCATCAGCGCACGAAGCTCGAGGAATACGGGGAACATCTGTTCATCGCCGTGCGTACCGTTCAATTGTGGGAAGAGCGCCTCGAGATCGGGGAAACGCACCTGTTTGCCGGCAGCAATTTTGTCATCGCCATCCGCCACGGCGCAGGCAGCGGCTATTCACGCGTGGCCGAACGCCTGCAGGCGGCAAAAAACGGCATCCAGCCGGGCGCGCCCTATGCCCTGTATCTGGTGCTTGACTTCATCGTCGACCAGTTCAAGCCCGTCATGGACGGCCTGCACGAACGTTTCCAGTCGCTGGAAAGTCTGCTCATCGGCCGCAGCGAGCTGGGACGCGCCAATCTCGAGCGCCTGTATGCCCTGAAGCGCGAGCTCACCCTGCTGCGGGATGCCTCCGAGCCGATCCAGGACATCACGCAGGACCTGATACGTCTGCACCCTGAGTTTGTCGTGCGTGAACTCAAGGCTTATTACCGCGATGTGCACGATCATGCGGTGCGGGTATCCATCGCCATCGGGCATCTGCGCAACTCCACCTCCGACGCGATGCAGTTTCACCTCGCCTCGCTGTCGCTGAAGCAGAACGAATCGGTGCAAAAGCTGGCGGGCTGGGGCGCGCTGCTGGCGCTGCCCACGGTGGTGTTCAGCCTCTATGGGATGAATTTCGTCCACATGCCCGAACTGAAATGGCCGTGGGCGTACCCGGCCCTGCTGCTCGCGACCGGCGCAGCGGTCGCTGTGCTGTATCGGCGCCTGAAGCGGCGCGGCTGGATCTAAAAAATCACTGGCGCCTGGCGCGCGCGTAACGAATGCGCGTCCCGGTCTGTTCGTCCCGGTCCAGCCACACCACATGCAGGGAGCCGGCCGCATCCAGCGTCGCCAGCGGGTCCGACTGCGCGCCCGGTCCGGCAGCACCCGGCACCGCCACGTTGTCACCGAAGGCTTCGCCGGCCCACTCGGCCAGCCACACGTCGGACGTGCCGTCGCGCGCGTCGTCCCACAGCGCCACCAGCCGGCCGGCCGCATCGCCCACGACCAGCGCATGCCACTGCGCCATGTTGTCGCCAAAGCTGTCCTGCACGCGCATATTCCTGCCAAAGTGACGTGTTCCCGTATCGAACGCCGCGTAGACGTCATAGCCGGAGAGGAAATCACGCTTGTCGAGCCACACCGCCACCACACCCTGCTTCCCCCAGGCCGTGAGCACAGGACGCATCGCGCCGGTGCCGGCACCCAGCCCGCCCGGCGCGCTGCCGCTCTTGATGTCGGTCAGCCGTGCAGGCGGCGCAAATCTTTGCCCATCGCGGCTGTGGCTCACCATCGGCACAGTATGGCGACTGCGGCGATCCTCCCACGCCACGCTCACGCTGCCGTCGCCGGCCACCGCCAGCGCAGGCCAACCCTGCTCATCGGACGGCGCCCGCGCCTCCACCGGGTTCGCGGTCTTCACGCCGAGCGTATCCGCCTTCAGCGCCAGCCGGGCGACGACGATGCGGCGGAATCGCCCCGCCTGTTCGGCCCACGCCGCGTAGAGTGCGTCTCCGCGCATGGCCAGCGTCACCTGCGCCGCCTCGGCCTTGGTCAGCTGCAGCGTCGTGCCGCCGGGCAGCACGCGCGCATGCACGGTGCCCGCTTCTTCCCACGCCGCCACAAAGCGGCCCTCGCCCAGCGCCAGCACCACCGGCTCGAAGCAGTCTGCCTGGCTCAGCCGGATTTCCGGCTGAAACGCAGCCGCAGCCGCCGGCTTCATCGCCAGATAGCACTGCGGGCTGCCGCCGCGGTTGTCCTCCCACTCCACGCCCACGGTATCGCCCGTCTCGGCGACGCGCTGGCGATTGGCCGATTCGATGTGCGGGAAACTCGCGGGGCCCTGAACCGAATTGCCGGGGAGCGGCGCGCTCCACTCCCACGCGGCCTGAGCCGGCCATGCGCTTCACGCCCGACTCGCTGACCGTGGAGGAAGGCGAAACCGTGCGCTTCGTCGTCAGGAACCAGGGCCGCATGCTGCACGAAATGGTCATTGGCAGCCCCGACGAGCTGGCGAAGCATG
>JAIBFE010000242.1 GCA_019459705.1 Thiobacillus sp.
GACGGCTATACGCCGTCCCGGGCTACAGTCCCGCGCTTCCCGGCGGACTTGTGGCCGGAAAAAGACGCGTGATTCTAGGGGAGAGCCACCCCCCTGTCAAGCCACTTCCTGATTCTCGGCAGGATTCACATCCCCGCCTTCGATCAGGTGCGCGGCACCCAGATCTTCCCCGGCAGCCTGACGGCGACGGGTATTGTGGTAGGCCAGACCGCTGCCCGCCGGAATCAGGCGGCCGACAATCACGTTTTCCTTCAGGCCGCGCAACTCGTCCTTCTTGCCCATGATGGCCGCTTCGGTCAGCACGCGCGTGGTTTCCTGGAAAGAGGCCGCAGAGATAAAGGAATCGGTCGACAGCGACGCCTTGGTGATGCCCAGCAGAATCGGATCGTAGGTTGCGGGCTCCTTGCCGGCTGCCACCATGTCGTCGTTGGTCTGCAGCACTTCGGACCGCTCGATCTGCTCGCCCGGGATGAGGCCGGTATCGCCCGGATCCGCCACCGTGACACGGCGCAGCATCTGACGCACGATCACCTCGATGTGCTTGTCGTTGATCTTCACGCCCTGCAGGCGGTACACGTCCTGCACTTCGTCGGTGATGTAGCGCGCCAGCGCCTCCACCCCCTGCAGACGCAGGATGTCGTGCGGATCGACCGGACCGTCGACGATCATTTCGCCCTTCTGGACGATCTGGCCGTCGTGCGCGGTGACGTGCTTTTCCTTGGTGATCAGGTACTCATGCGCCACGCCGTCGAGGTCAGTGATGACCAGACGCTGTTTGCCCTTGGTGTCCTTGCCGAAGGAGACCGTGCCAGTCACTTCCGCCAGCACGCCGGCATCTTTCGGCGAACGTGCCTCGAACAGTTCGGCCACACGCGGCAGACCGCCGGTAATGTCACGGGTCTTCGAGGTTTCCTGCGGGATACGCGCGATCACATCGCCCACCGCCACATCCTGGCTGTCCTTCACCGTGATGATGGAACCGATCTGGAAGGTGATGTTGACCAGGGTATCCGTACCCGCGATCTTGATCTCGTTACCGGATTCGTCCAGCAATTTCACCTGTGGGCGCAGGCCCTTGCCGGCACTGCTGGCCTTGCGCTTGGGATCGATCACCACCAGTGTGGACAGGCCGGTGACGTCGTCGAGCTGCTTGGCAACGGTGACGCCCTCCTCGATGTTCTCGAAGCGGATGCGGCCGGCGTACTCGGTAATGATGGGACGGGTGTGCGGATCCCAGGTTGCCAGCACGGCACCGGCCTTGATCTTGGCGCCATCGGTCACCATCAGGGTCGCGCCGTAGGGCACCTTGTGACGCTCGCGCTCACGGCCGGCATCGTCCGCAATGATGATTTCACCGCTGCGGGAAATCGCCACCAGCTCCTTGGGCGCATTGGTCACGTTGCGCTTGGTGGCGGTGTAGTGCACCGTGCCATTGGACTTGGCTTGGAGCGGGCTGGCCGCCGCGGCACGCGATGCCGCGCCGCCGATGTGGAAGGTCCGCATGGTGAGCTGGGTACCCGGTTCGCCGATCGACTGCGCGGCGATCACGCCGACCGCTTCGCCGACGTTGACCTGATAGCCGCGGCCGAGGTCGCGGCCATAGCACTTGCCACACAGGCCATAACGCGTTTCGCAGGTCAGCGGGGTACGCACCTTGACTTCGTCGATGCCCAGCGATTCGATGGTGTCGACCACGTCTTCCACCAGCAGGGTGCCCGCTTCAAACACGGTTTCCTGGGTTTCGGGATGGATGATGTCGCTGGCAGCCACGCGGCCGAGAATCCGCTCGCGCAGCGCTTCGACCACTTCACCGCCTTCGACGAGCTCTTTCACCTCCAGACCGTTCTTGGTAACGCAATCGTCCTCGACCACCACGAGATCCTGCGTCACGTCGACCAGGCGGCGCGTCAGGTAGCCG
>JAIBFE010000262.1 GCA_019459705.1 Thiobacillus sp.
AAAACGTCCGGACTGCGCCATCTGTTTTCCCCAGAATACTGGAGCGGGAAAGGAGGTTCGAACTCCCGACCTCAACCTTGGCAAGGTTGCGCTCTACCAGCTGAGCTATTCCCGCGTTGAAGGCTGCGCATTATGGAGATTTCGTTTTTTTCTGTCAACACCTCAGGAAGATTTTTGCAGGGCGCGCGCAGCCATCACGAGGTAATACGCCATCGAAATCAGGGTGAGCAGGGCGGCGACCCAGATCAGCAGCGTGCCGAGGGTCGCGATCGGCAGTCCGGCGAACGGGGTGAAATACAGCAGCAGCACGATGGAGATCATCTGCGCCGCGGTTTTCAGCTTGCCGACAAAGGACACCGCGACACTGGCCGATTTGCCGGCCTTGGCCATCCACTCGCGCAAGGCGGAAATGGTGATTTCACGGCCGATGATGATAAGCGCGATCAGCGGCGCCACACGATCCAGGTCGATCAGCACGATCAGCGCGGCGGCGACCATCAGCTTGTCGGCCACCGGGTCGAGAAAGGCGCCGAAAGCCGAGGTCTGGCCGAGAGCACGCGCCAGGTAGCCGTCGAGCCAGTCGGTGAGCGCCGCCACGCCAAAAAATGCCGCCGCAAACAGGTTGGCCTCAAACGGCGTAACCCAGCCGTCGGGCAGGTAGAACACGCCCGCCATCAGCGGAATGAAGAGGATGCGCAGCCAGGTGAGCAGGTTGGGGAGGTTGAGCGGCATCGTCTTCAGTGGAGGGCGTTATAGATGGTTTCCGCCAATTCTCGGCTGATACCGTTGACTGTGGCAAGCGCGTCGACGCCGGCGTCTCGCACGCCCTGCAGTCCGCCGAAGTGTTCCAGCAGCTGTTTGCGGCGTTTGGGACCGATTCCGGCGATGTCTTCCAGGGTCGATTGCAGGCGTGGATTGCCGCGTTTGGCGCGGTGTCCGGTGATGGCGAAGCGGTGCGCCTCGTCGCGCACCTGCTGGATCAGGTGGAAGCCGGGGTGATCCTTGGCGAGGTTGAATTCGCGGCCGTCGGCAAAGATCAGCGTTTCGAGGCCAGGCTTGCGCGCCTCGCCCTTGGCGACGCCGAGCAGCAGAACCTCACCCAGCCCTAGTTCGGTCATCGCCTCGACCGCGCTCGAAATCTGCCCCTTGCCGCCGTCGATCAGCAGCAGATCGGGCAGCACGCCATTTTCTTCCACGCTCTTGTGAAAGCGCTTGATCAATGCAGCGTGCATCGCAGCGTAGTCGTCGCCCGGGGTGATGCCGCCGATGTTGTAGCGCCGGTAGTCGGATTTTTTCAGGTCGTCGCCTTCATACACCACGCAGGATGCAACGGTCGCTTCGCCCATGGTGTGCGAGATGTCGAAGCACTCGATGCGATTCAATTGCGGCAGGTCGAGCGTGTCGCGCAGCGCGGCCAGCCGCTGCGACTGGTTGGCGCGCTCGGCGCTGCGGCGCTCGGCCGACAGCCGGGCGTTGGCCTGCGCCATAGCGATCCAGACACGGCGTTCGCCGGTGACGCGGTGCAGCAGGCTAACTTTCTTGCCAGCCTGCACGGTGAGCATCGCTTCCAGCGCGTCGGTCTCGATTGGTTCGCTGATCAGGATCCGCGGCGGGATCGGGTGGTCGAGATAGTGCTGGGCGATGAGGGCTTCCAGTGCTTCGCCTGGTGTCGCGCCTTCGCCGTGTTGCGGAAAGAAACTGCGGTCACCCAGGTGGCGCCCGCCGCGGATCATGGTCAGGTTGACCGCGATCACGTTGCCAACTTCGGCGACGGCCACCACATCGGCGTCGGTTTCGCTTCCGGTGGTGTCGACGAACTGCTTTTCGCGCACCGTCGCCAGCATGCGCAGACGGTCGCGCAGATGGGCGGCCGTTTCAAAGTCGAGCGCAGCGGCTGCTGCATTCATCTGTTCGGTGATCTGTCCGGTCAGCGCGCTGGCCTCGCCGTGCAGAAGCTGCGTGGCCGCCTCGACGTCGCGCGCGTAAGTTTCCGGCGTGATGTGATCGACGCAGGGTGCGCTGCAGCGCTTGATCTGGTAAAGCAGGCACGGCCGCGAGCGGTTGGCGAATACCGTGTCCTCGCAGGTGCGTAGCTGGAACACCTTCTGCAACAGCTGGATGCTCTCGCGTACCGCGTAGGAGTTGGGGTAGGGGCCGAATGCCTGATCGCGCTTCTTGGGGCTGCCGCGAAAATAGGCGAGACGCGGGAAACGGTGCCCGGTCAGCAGCAGATAGGGATAGGACTTGTCATCGCGGAACAGAATGTTGAAGCGCGGCTTCAGGCCCTTGATCAGGTTGTTTTCCAGCAGCAGTGCTTCGGCCTCGGTGCGTGTGACCGTGGTGTCGATGTGGTCGACACTTTTCAGCATCAGCCGGATGCGCGGGCTCTGGTCGGTTTTCTGGAAGTAGCTGGAGACGCGCTTCTTCAGATCCTTGGCCTTGCCGACATAGAGCACCGCGCCGGCCACGTCGACCATACGGTAGACGCCGGGCAGCGTGGGCAGCGAGGCGAGGAATTCCTTGTCGACGCTCAAGGCGGGTTATTCGTCCTCGTCGAGCAGCTTGCCCGCGATCGCCCAGTTCTCGTCCGGCAGTTCCTCGAATGCGATGTAGGTGTACGACGCCGGCTTGCCCGCGTGGCGCTCGAGCGTGGCGGTGATTTCCTCGGCGACTTTCTGCTTCTGCTCGCGGGTCAGCGTGCCTGCGAGCTTGATGGTGACGACGGGCATGGTCAGTCCTTCGCTTGAATTTTTTCGAACACCGCCGCGAACATTTCGGGGGTGAGGCGGCGCGTCTGGGTTTTTTAGCGGGAGGAGTGGTAGCAGCTGACCAGGCGCCGGCCGTCGGGCAGCCGGTAATCGCTGGCGTGGGCGAAGGGATAATCCTTGAGCTTGAGGCCCAGTGCGCGAAGCACGGCCTGATGCGCGATCTGGCCCAGCGCGAGGAGGGTGGCGTGTTCTGGCAGGGAAGCGATTTCTGCAGCGAGGAAGCGATTGCACTCGCGGGTTTCGCCCGGCTCCGGCTTGTTGGCAGGCGGCAGGCACTTCACTGCGTTGGTGATGCGGCAGCCGGTGAGTGTCAGACCGTCGTCCAGCGACAGCGATTCCGGCGCGCTGGCGTAGCCGAAGCGGTGCAGGGTCTGATACAGCAGCACACCGGCGTAATCGCCGGTGAAGGGGCGGCCGCTGCGGTTGGCACCGTGCATGCCGGGGGCGAGACCGACGATCAGCAGGTCGGGTTCGGGATCGCCGAAGGCGGGCACCGGGCGGGCGTGGTAATCGGGGTGGCGCGCGCGCACCTCGTCCAGAAAGGTGGCGAGGCGCGGGCAGGCGCGGCAGTCAGGGTCGAAGCTCATTGAAAAACACACGGAAACTCCCCGGAGTCGGGGCGTTCATTGTAGGGCCTGCCGGCCGTTTTGAATGAATCGGGCGGCGCTACACCGCCGCCCA
>JAIBFE010000268.1 GCA_019459705.1 Thiobacillus sp.
GGGCTGTAGGCGCTGTTCAAGGCGGCGGTCGCGCGCGGTGTCAAGGAGCGCTATCTCACCAACTCGCTCGCCTCCACCGACAATATGCAGGCTTTCTCCGGCTACCGCAGCCAGCGCAGCCAGCTGCTGAAAATGGGCCTCGATATCCGCGAATACAAGCCCGACCCGGTGAACCGCGCCCAGCTGATGTCGCGCGCCAATCCGCCCGCTGTGCCGCCGGTGTTCGCGCTGCACGCCAAGAGCATGGTGGTGGATGGCAGGATCGCCTATATCGGCACCTTCAACTTCGACCCGCGCTCGGAAAACCTCAACACCGAAGTCGGCGCGATCATCCATCACCCCAGCCTGGCGCAGCGGCTGCAGGCGATCATGGAAGCCGACATGCGCCCGGAAAACAGCTGGGGCGCGGCCGACAAGCCCGACCAGTATGTGCCGCTGACCAAGCGCGGCCAAGTACGGCTGTGGCAGCTGCTGCCGCTGAAGCCCATGCTGTAAGCTGCGTTCGGATGCCCCGGGGGTTTGACGAATCGCCGGCGTACGCTAGGGTTTAATGAGTCGATTCACCAGGTGACGCCATGCGACTTCCCATCAGTCTGAAAATCTTCAGCATCACCACGGCCCTGCTAGTGCTGATGGTGGTCGTCACCTGGCTGTCGGTGCTCAACTTCCGCCAGCTCAACAACCAGGTGCGCGCGCTGTCCGACTGGTATCTTCCGCTGCAGCAGCAGGTGGCCAGCGTCGAAATTCTCATCCGCCAGCAGATCGTGCACATGGAGCGGGTGATGGCGGGCATGGAAGTGGCCAGGCCCGACCCCGAATTCCTCGCCAACGAATCGAACGGCTTCGACATGCGCGGAGTCAACGCCGACCAGATCGTCGATTCCTCGCTGCGCATGCTCGGCGAGGCCGAGGCGCAAAAGGACCTCAAACTCGACCGCGTGACCCTCGCCGTGCTGGGCAAGCAGCTGCCGGCGATCCAGACCGCACGCCAGCACTTTCACAGGACCTTCCGCCTGTTCCAGATCGAGGCGCAGGAAGGCACGCCACGATCGCAAAAAATCGTCCGCGAAACCCTGCTGCGCGAGAAAGACACCGTCGATATCGAAATCGGCAAGACCATCGACATCCTCAACAGACTGACTCAGGACACCGCCATCCAGGCCAAGAAGGAGGAGAAACGCGCCACTACGCTCAACTGGATCGTCACCGCGATCGCCACCACGCTCGGACTGATCTTCGCCGGCTTCGTAACGCGCTCGCTGGTCGATCCGGTCAAGCGCCTGGTGGGCGGCACGCGCGCGGTCG
>JAIBFE010000120.1 GCA_019459705.1 Thiobacillus sp.
CAGCGAGCTGTCGGGCGGGCAGATCCGCCGCGTCGCCATCGCGCGTGCCCTGGCCGCCGAACCCCAGGTCATCATGGCCGACGAGTCGGTGGCGGGTCTCGATGTCTCGGTTCAGGCCCAGGTGCTCAACCTGCTGCGCGACCTGTGCCGCGAAGCCGGCATCACGCTGGTGTTCATCACCCACGACCTGGGGGTGGCGAGCTATTTGTGCGAAAAGATCGCGGTGCTCTATCTGGGACGCATCGTCGAGCAGGGACCGACCGACGCCATCCTCAACACCCCGCGCCATCCCTACACGCGTGCGCTGCTGCAGGCCTTCCCGCGCTTCGACATGCCGCTCAAGGCTTCGTTGAGCGGCGAGATACCGAGTCCGGTCGACCTGCCCAAAGGCTGCCGCTTCGCCGGGCGCTGTCCACAGGTGCAGGGCGCCTGCCGCGAAACCGATCCGGCCCTCACCGTACTTGAAGCGGACCGGCAGGTAGCCTGCCTGTTTCCGGTCGCAACCGCATGATGCCGCGGTACGCCCTGTCCTCGCGCGGCGTGGTGACCTCGCCGCACCATCTGGCGACTGCCGCCGGCAAGGCCGTCCTGGAAGCCGGCGGCAATGCCGTCGAAGCGGCGCTCGCTGTTGGTTCTACCCTATGCGTGGTCTACCCGCACATGAACAGCCTGGGCGGGGACGGCTTCTGGCTGCTCTGCGACCAGTCGGGAAACCTGACCGGCCTCGACGGCGCCGGCCCCGCCGGCCAGGCCTACACGCCTGATTTCTACACCGGACAAGGTTTGAACGCGATTCCCGCCCGCGGCCCGCATGCGGCCAATACGGTGGCCGGCCTGGTGTCGGTATGGGGCGCCGCGCATGCGTTCAGCCGCACCCGCTGGGGCGGCCGTCTTGCCTGGCAGGACGTACTTGCCACAGCCCAGGGCCACGCCGAAGAAGGCTTCGCGTGCAGCGCCAGCCAGGGCGATTTCCTGACGCAAAAGTGGGCGGAGCTCGGCGGGTTTCAGAATCTGATCGACATCTATGCCCCCAAAGGGCAGCCGACACCGGCCGGGGCGACTTTCCGGCAGCCGCAGCTGGCCGAATCGCTGCGCCTGCTGCAAAGAGACGGCGCGGAAGGCTTCTATCGCGGCGAGCTCGGACGCCGTGTCGCACAGGGCCTGGCCGATGCCGGCAGTCGGCTGTGCGGCGAAGACCTGGCGGCGTTCAACTGCCGCAAGGTGGACCCTATCAGCGTGCGCTACCGCAACGGACTGGCCGTCAACATGCCGCCGCCGACCCAGGGGCTGGCCTCCCTGCTGATACTGGGTCAGCTCGATCATTTTTATCTGGCCAGCTATCCGCATCTTTCAGCCGATTACGTGCATCTCGTGGTCGAAGCGACCAAGCAGGCTTTCCGCTTGCGCGACCGCCATGTGGCCGATCCGGATCACGTCGTCGTCCCGTGGCAGGATTTCATAACGCCCGCCCCGCCCGCCCCCAACGCCCATGCAAACCACGGGACCCGCCCACCCCCCTGGGCACGGGCGGGGGGGCGG
>JAIBFE010000313.1 GCA_019459705.1 Thiobacillus sp.
GTCTGATCGTCGCGATGACGCACTTCAACTTCAAGTCGATGTTCACCTGGAACGTGTTCCTGTATTCCGGCTTCTTCGGACTGGTGGGCATCTATCTGTGGACCATGCTGGACCGCAACGTCAAGACCTACTCCAAGGCGGCAGGCACGGCGGCTTTCATCTGGCGTCTGGTGCTGACGACCGGTACTGGCTCGCTGTTCGGTTTCCTCGTCGCGCGTGAACTCTACGGCACCGCCATGCTGGCGCCGATGTTCATCATCATGTCGTTAGCCTATGGCCTGGCGATCTACCTGATGGTGTTGGCCGCGGCCTACGCCTGGACCGGCCGTACCCTGGGCGATGCGGTGATGATGCGTCTGAAGAGTCTGCTCGTGGTGTTCGTCGCAGCGGTGCTGTACTTCGTCGTCGTCCACCACATGACCAACCTTTATTTCACCAAATATCACGCGGTGGAAGCCTTCATCCTGCGCGATGGCGGCATCTTCACCACGCTGTTCTGGGTGGGGCAGATTGTCATCGGCTGCGTGCTGCCGCTGGTGATCCTGCTGAGCGGTCTGGGCAAGCAGCGCATGTGGATCATGATTGCGTGTGCCCTCGTCGTCCTGGGTGGCATGGCGCAGATGTACGTCACCATCATCGGTGCCCAGGTCTATCCGCTGGACATGTTCCCGGGTCTGGTCGAGAAGAGCAGCTTCTTTGATGGTGAAGTGCACAGCTACTCGCCCAGCATGCCGGAGCTCTTTCTCGGTCTGGGCGGCGTGGCGATCGCACTGCTGGTGACGACCTTCGCAGTCAAGGTTCTGCGCCTGCTGCCGGCCACCCAGGACGACGCCACCCTCGCCAAGCTGGAAAAATGATTGCGGAACCTGCCAGGCAAGTGCCTGGCAGGGGAGCGTCAGGCATGAACCAGCAAGCCACTTCAAACAATACGTTCAAGCGCGGGGCTCATATGCCCCGCGTCTTCATTTCTGCCGCCCATAAATCGTCCGGCAAGACCACGCTCACGCTCGGTCTGTGCGCTGCACTGCATGCGCGGGGCCATGCGGTGCAGCCCTTCAAGAAAGGGCCGGATTACATCGACCCATTGTGGCTGGGCATGGCAGCGCAGCGCCCCTGCTACAACCTCGATTTCCACATGATGCAGCGCGCCGAGATCGAGCAGCAGTTCGCCCGTGCCGCAGCCAATGTGCGTATCAGCCTGATCGAAGGCAACAAGGGACTGTACGACGGGCTCGACCTCGACGGCAGCAACAGCAATGCTGCGCTCGCCAAGCTGCTGGGCGCGCCGGTGGTGCTGGTGATCGACGCGCGCGGCATGACGCGCGGCGTGGCACCGTTGATTCTCGGCTATCAGGCATTCGACCGCGACATCCGCATCGCTGGCGTCATCCTCAACAATCTCGGCGGCAGCCGCCACGAGTCGAAGCTGCGCGCGGTGATCGAGCATTACACCGACGTCGAGGTGATCGGCGCAGTGCAGCACGACGCCAGCATGCAGATTGCCGAACGGCATCTGGGACTGGTGCCGGCCAACGAACAGGATGCCGCATACGCACGGATCCGGCACGTCGGCGAGCGCGTGGCCGCGCAGGTGAATCTTGACCGCCTGCTGGCAATTGCCGATAGCGCGCCGGCCCTGGATATCCCGCTTCCGGCCGAAGCGGCAGCGGCTGCGCAGCGGCTGCGCATCGGCATCGCGCACGACCAGGCCTTCGGTTTTTACTACAGTGAGGATCTCGACAGCCTGCGCGCCGCCAACGTGGACCTGATCGACATCGACACCCTGCATGCGCAGGCGCTGCCCGACATGGACGGCCTCATCATCGGTGGGGGCTTTCCCGAAATGTTCATGGCGGAACTCGAAGCCAACACCGCATTGCGCACGCAGATTCGCGGCGCCATCGAAGCCGGACTGCCGACCTATGCCGAATGCGGCGGGCTGATGTACCTATCGAGAAGCCTCAGCTGGCAGGGGCGGACCTGCGAAATGGTCGGCGTGGTGCCGGGCAATACCGTGATGCACGAACGTCCGGTCGGGCGCGGCTATGCCCGCCTGCAGCCGACCGGGGAGGACCGCTGGCAGGAAACCGCCCTCATCCCCGCGCACGAATTTCATTACTCGAGCTTGGAAAACCTGCCGACCGACTCCATATACGCCTATCAGGTGGAGCGTGGTCACGGTATCGACGGCCAGCATGACGGCTATCAGCTACACAACCTGCTGGCCGGCTACGTGCATCGCCGCGGCACCGGAGTGCAGGGCTGGATCGCGCCGTTTTTGAACCAGGTGCGTGCGCACAAGGCGCGCGCTGCCGCCTAATTTTCACAAGGACACCCTCATGATCAAAATCACCGACTCCGCCGCCGCGCAGATTCGCGCCGCCAACAACAACCCCGACGTGTTCGAGATGGTCCTGCGCGTCGCCGCCTATCAGGAAGATGACGGGGGCGTGAACTACGGCATGGGTTTCGACATCGAGCGCGAGGCTGACGAACACCTCGTCGTCAACGGCATCGAGATCCTGATCGCCGCCTCCAGCACGCCTTACCTGCAGGGGGTGACGCTCGACTTTGTCGAAATGAACCCGGGCGACATGCGCTTCATTTTCATTCCGCCCTATTCGGCAGAAGACGGACCCGCCGAATCCGGCGACGAAGCCGCTGCCAGCGAGTAAATCCCATGAACTACCTGCCGATTTTCCTCGACCTGCGCGACCGCCACTGCCTGGTGGTGGGCGGCTCCGAAACCGCCGCACGCAAGGCCGAACTGCTGTTGCGTGCCGGTGCGCGCGTCGACGTTGCCGCGCCGGACCTGCATGAAGGCTGGGCGCGCCTGCCCAACGCCGATCACGTGACGCGCGTGGCCGACGCCTTCACCCCCGAGCTGCTCGACTGCAAGGACGCCGTGGTCGTGGTCGAGGACGATGCGACGGCAGCCCGGGCCGTTGCCGATGCGGCGCGTGCGCGCCACATTCCGGTCAACGTGGCCGACAAGCCCGCGCTGTGCAGCTTCATCCTGCCGTCGATCATCGACCGCTCGCCCATCATGGTCGCGGTCTCCAGCGGCGGCGAGTCGCCGGTGCTCGCGCGCATGCTGCGCGCGCGGCTGGAAACCCTGATTCCTGCCGCCTATGGCCGTTTGAGTGCGCTGGCATCGCGCTACAAGGAGCGCGTGCGCGAGTCGATCAAGCCGGAGCAGCGCCGTGCCTTCTGGGAAAAAGTGTTCCTTTCTCCGGTCGCCGAAATGGTGTTTTCCGGGCGCGATGTCGAGGCCGAAAAGCAGCTCGAGGGCATGATCAAGGACGGGGCCGAACACGACATCAGCCGTGGTGAGGTGTATCTGGTCGGCGCCGGGCCGGGCAACCCCGACCTGCTGACCTTCCGTGCGCTGCGTCTGATGCAGCAGGCCGACGTCATCGTCTACGACCGCCTCGTCTCTCAGCCCATTCTCGACATGTGCCGGCGCGATGCCGAGCGCGTCTACGTCGGCAAGGAACGCGACGACCACGCGGTGCCGCAGGAAGAGATCAACCTGATGCTGGTGCGTCTGGCCAAGGAGGGCAAGCGCACACTGCGACTGAAGGGCGGCGACCCCTTCATCTTCGGTCGCGGCGGCGAGGAAATCGAGACCCTGGTCGAGCACGGCGTGCCCTTCCAGGTGGTGCCCGGCATCACCGCGGCGGCCGGTGTGGCGTCGTATGCGGGCATCCCGCTGACCCATCGCGACTACGCGCAGTCGGTCGCCTTCGTCACCGGTCATCTGAAGGAGAACACCTTCAACATGAACTGGGAAGGCATCGCGCGCAAGGACCAGACCATCGTCATCTACATGGGCCTGAAGGGCCTGCCGCTGCTGTGCGAGGCGCTGATCAAGCACGGCCTCACCGCCGACACGCCGGCCGCCATCATCCAGCACGGCACGCTGCCGACCCAGCGCGTCATCACCGGCGACCTCACCACCTTGCCGGCGCTGGCCGAAGAGGCGGGACTCAAGGCGCCCACCCTCATCATCGTCGGCAACGTCGTCAAGCTGCGCGAAAAGCTCGGCTGGTATCAGCCCGAACTGCACAGCGAGCAGGCGCACCGTACCCCGCTCGAAGCGCCGGATCAGCTGCGCTGACAGGATGACGACTGCGCGCCCGCATCTGGGCAGCCGCGCCGACATCGACGCGCAGGTGGCAGTGATGCGGCAGGCCGGCCAGCATATCCGGCCGGTGCTGTGGCAGGGGCAGCCCGCCTGGCTCAAGCTCAGCGTGCCGCAACCGCCCGCCTGGCGCTATCAACTGCTGGCCGGCATGGCCAGGCTGCTGCAGCATCCTGCCATGCAGCCGGTGCGGCCGCATGGCGGTGTTGCGGGCATTCGCAACGAAGCCGGGCGCCTGGCCGCGCTGGCCGCGGCCGGCCTGCATGTCCCGCACCTGTTGGCGCAGGACGATCATTGGCTGCTGATTTCCGACCTCGGCCACACCACGCTCGAAATCATGATTCGGCATGCCGACCCCGATACGCAGCTGGAACACTGGCAGCAGGGCGCTGACACCATCCTGCAGGCGCATCGGGCCGGGCAGTATCTCAGCCAGGCATTCGCGCGCAACCTGGTGTGGTCGCCCGAACACGGCCTTGGCGCAATCGATTTCGAGGACGATCCGATCGGCGCGATGACGCTGGCGCAGGCGCAGATCCGCGACTGGCTGCCATATTTGTTTTCAACCGCGATTTATTTCGAGGATCGTCTGCCGCTGCTGTGCGCCGCCATCCGGGATGTGCTGGCGCACGAAGATGCAGCGGTCCGCGAGGGCGTCCATACTGCGCTACGCCGCACGGCCTGGCTGCGCGCCCTGCGCTGGCTGCCGCGGCGGATGCAGCGACGGGATGTCCTGAAAACCCAGTGCTTCGGCGAGCTGGCCCGCCTGTGCAGTCAGTACACGCCGCGCCCCCACTCATGAACAGGCTGCCCGCGCGTTTCGAGTTCCCGCTGTTTGCCCTGCTGCTGTCCGGTCTGATGTCCTTGCTGGTGTCGGGTGTGGCCACCTGGAATGCAGTCGGCCTGATCGACCATTTCGGCGCCAAATGGATTTCAGCCTGGCTGGGCTCATGGGCTGTCGCGTTTCCCGCTGTGATGGTGGTGGCGCCGCTGGTGCGCAGAATCGTCGAGCGCTGCGTGCAGCCCAAAAGCTGAACGATTAAATCTGCCTCGCAGCGTGCGCGTCGGCGTGTTCGCTGACATGCCGCACCATGCTGTTGGCCAGTTCGCGCTCTCCCACCAGTACCTCGACCGCCTGTTCGCGACGCAGCAGCGCGGCCTCGTCCTCGCTGTGGCTGCGCACGATGACATGGATGCGCGGGTTGAGGGTGCGCGCGATCTCGATCATCTTGCGGGCCTTGAATGCGTCGGGCGTGGCAATCACCAGCATCTGAGCGCGCGCGACATGCGCCTGGATCAGCACCGCCGGCTCGAACGCATCGCCGACGACTGCATGGACGCCGCGCTCACGCAGTTTCCCGACGGCTTCGCGCTGCTGCTCTGCGACCACATAAGGCAAGCCCTGTGCGTCGAGCGCCTCGGCAATGCGTTGCCCGACCCGGCCGAATCCCACCACCACCACGTGTCCGTTCAAGGTATGTGAAGCGACGCCTGCGGGCAGTTCGGCCAGCGGGTCGTCGCGCTGTTCCAGCTCGCGCGCACGGCGCGAGCGCGACAGGATCCAGGACTGCGCCGGTTCCACCAACTGGAACACCAGCGGATTGAGCGCAATCGAAATCAGCGCGCCGGCGAGGATCAGACTGTGCCCTTCGACCGGCAGCACGCCGAGCGTTACCCCCAGCCCGGCCAGGATGAAGGAGAACTCGCCGATCTGCGCGAGGCTGGCCGACACCGTCAGCGCGGTATTGAGCGGGTAGCGGAACGCCAGCACCAGCAGAAAGGCCGCCAGCGATTTGCCGAACACGATGATGGCGACCACCGCCAGCACCTGCAGCGGTTTTTCCATCAGCACGCGCGGATCGAACAGCATGCCCACCGCGACGAAGAACAGCACCGCGAAGGCGTCGCGCAACGGCAGCGACTCCTCGGCGGCGCGGTAGCTCAGTGCCGATTCGCGCAGCACCATGCCGGCGAAGAAGGCGCCCAGCGCGAACGACACGCCGAACAGCGCCGCCGAACCGTAGGCGATGCCGAGTGCCGCCGCCACCACGCACAGCGTGAACAGTTCGCGCGATCCGGTGCGTGCCACCTGCCACAGCAGCCAGGGGAAAAAGCGCCGTCCCACCACCAGCATCAGGCCGATGAAGATCGCCACCTGGCCGATGGTTAGTCCCAGGGTCACCAGCAGATTGCCCTCGTGCCCGGTTGCCGTGCTGCCGCCGAACATCCCCGCCAGCGGCGGCAGCAACACCAGTACCAGCACCATCACCAGGTCTTCCACCACCAGCCAGCCCACCGCGATGCGGCCATTCGGCGTGGCCAGCACGCCGCGGCTTTCCAGCGCCTTCAGCAGCACCACCGTGCTCGCCACCGACAGCGACAGTCCGAACACGATGCCCGCCATCAGGTTCCAGCCCCACCAATAGGCCAGGCCCATGCCCATGGCCGTGGCCACCGCGATCTGCACCACGGCGCCGGGCAGGGCGATCTTCTTCACCGACAGCAGATCCTCGAGCGAGAAATGCAGTCCCACGCCGAACATCAGCAGCATCACGCCGATTTCGGCCAATTGCCCGGCCAGCGCGGTATCGGCAACGAAGCCCGGGGTGAAGGGTCCGATCACGATGCCGGCGAGCAGATAACCCACCAGCGCGGGCAGCCTGATCCGCACGGCGATGAAGCCAAAAATCAGCGCCAGTCCGAGCGCGGCGGCGATCGTGGTGATGAGGTCGACACTGTGTGGCATGACGGGGCGCCGGCAAGCGGGCCGGCGTAAGTTCGGGCAAACGTGGATGAGATCGAGTTTACAGGATGAGCCGGAATCGATTGAGTTGTTGCCCGGAAAGTG
Organism: Thiobacillus sp.; assembly: GCA_019459705.1. GTDB lineage: Bacteria > Pseudomonadota > Gammaproteobacteria > Burkholderiales > Thiobacillaceae > Thiobacillus. The sequence goes on from JAIBFE010000313.1 coordinate 6,993, forward strand.
ATCTACGCCGGGAGGACTGGCTCATTTTCAACGCGCGTCTAGAATAAAGGACAGACTTGTCCTGTAAGAGTTCGCCATGACCACCACGCTCCACCCGCAAGAGGTAGGCCGTGGTTCTAAAGACGCTGTCCCAGGGGATACACCTTCGGATAAAGCGTCAAGAACCACGCTCACCATTGATGGCAACGAAGCCGTTGCCCGCATGGCTTACCTCACCAACGAGGTGATCGCGATCTACCCCATCACACCTGCGTCCAGCATGGGCGAGTGGGCCGACGAATGGGCCTCGCAGGGCCGGCTCAACCTGTGGGGCGCGGTGCCGACCATCATCGAGATGCAATCGGAAGGCGGCGCGGCCGGCGCGCTGCACGGCGCGCTCACCTCCGGCGCGCTGGCGACCAGTTTCACCGCCAGCCAGGGCCTGCTGCTGATGATCCCCAACCTGTACAAGATCGCCGGCGAGCTGACGCCCTTCGTGCTGCACGTCGCGGCGCGTGCGCTGGCGACGCATGCCCTGTCGATTTTCGGTGACCAGTCCGACGTCATGGCCTGCCGCGCCACGGGCTGCGCCATGCTCGCCGCCAATTCGCCGCAGGAGGCGCAGGATTTAGCGGTCGTCGCGCAGGCGGCGACGCTGGCCGGGCGCATTCCGGTGATCCATTTCTTTGACGGCTTCCGCACGTCACACGAGGTGGCGAAGATCGTCGCGGTGGAAACCGACGTCGTGCGTGCCATGCTCGACGCCGATCTCATCGCCGCGCATCGCACGCGCGCGCTGTCGCCGGAACATCCGGTGCTGCGCGGCACCTCGCAGAATCCGGACGTGTTCTTCCAGTCGCGCGAGCGCGCCAATCCCTGGTACGACGCGTTTCCGCAGATCGTTCAGGCAACGATGGACCGCTTCGGCGAACTCACCGGTCGGCATTACACGCTGTTCGACTACGTCGGTGCAATGGACGCCGAGCGGGTGATCGTGCTCATGGGTTCCGGTGCCGAGACCGTGCACGAGACGGTGGATCACCTGTGTGCACGCGGCGAGAAAGTCGGCGTGCTGAAGGTGCGGCTGTACCGGCCTTTTTCGCCGGCCGCGCTGCTGGCCGCGTTGCCGCCCAGTGCACGATCCGTCGCCGTGCTCGACCGCTGCAAGGAACCGGGTGCCGACGGCGAACCGCTGTACAAGGATGTGGTGACCGCGCTGGCGCAGGCTTCGGCGGACGGCACTCGCGCCATGCCGCGTGTCATCGGCGGCCGCTACGGCCTGGCCAGCAAGGAGTTCACCCCCGGCATGGTGCAAGCAGTGTTCGGCGAGCTTGCGCAGCCTGCACCCAAACGCCAGTTCACCGTCGGCATTCACGACGACCTCACCCATCTGTCGCTGCCGTGGGACGAGGCCTTTCGCACCGATGCATCGCGCCAGTTGCAGCATGCGGTGTTCTGGGGCCTGGGAGCCGACGGCACGGTGTCGGCCAACAAGAACTCGATCAAGATCCTCGGCGAAGCCATCGACCTGCAGGCGCAGGGTTACTTCGTCTACGACTCGAAGAAGTCCGGCGCGGTGACGGTGTCGCACCTGCGCTTCGGCCCTGCGCCGATCCGCTCGACCTATCTGGTTGAAGCGGGCATGGCCGGCTTCGTCGCCTGCCACCAGCCGGTGTTCGTCGAACGCTACGACCTGCTGGCGCATGCCGCGCCCGACGGCGTGTTTCTGCTCAACACCCCGGTGCCGCCGGATCAGGTGTGGGACACCTTGCCGCAAAAAATGCGTGCGCAGATTCAGGAAAAGCGCCTGCAACTATGGGTGATCGACGCCTACGCCGTCGCCGCCGAGGCCGGCATGGGGCGGCGCATCAACACCATCATGCAGACCTGCTTTTTCGCCATCTCCGGCATCCTGCCGAAGGACCAGGCCATTGCCGCGATCAAGCACGCGGTCGACAAGACCTACGGCAAAAAGAGCAAACGCCTGGTCGAACTGAACTACAAGGCGATCGACATGACGTTGACGGAGTTGCACCGGGTCGCCATACCGACGCAGGCAGCAATCGGCAAGGCGCCTGAGCTGGCCCCCGCTGTGCCGGCAGCGGTGCCCGATTTCGTGCGCGACCTCACCCTGCCCATCTACCAGGGCCATGGCGACCATCTGCCGGTCTCGCTGCTGCCCGCCGACGGCACCTATCCGCTCGGCACCGCGCAATACGAAAAGCGCAACATCGCACTGGAAATTCCGGTGTGGGATGCGGATCTGTGCACCCAGTGCGGCAAGTGCGTGCTGGTCTGTCCGCATACCGCAATCCGGGCACGCGCCTTCAGCGCCGAGGCCGCAGCCAGCGCGCCGCCGACCTTCAAGCACGTGCCGGCAAGGAGCAAGGACCTGCCTGCCGGCACCCACATCAGCTACCAGGTGGCGCCGGAAGACTGCACCGGCTGCGGCGACTGCGTCGAAGCGTGCCCGATCCACGACAAGTCCAACGTGTCGCACCGGGCGGTGAACATGGCGCCGGTCGCGCCGCTCAGGGAACAGGAACGGGACAACTTCGCCTTCTTCCTGCGCCTGCCCGAGTTCGACAGGGGCCTGCTCACGCACGGCACCATTCCCGGATCGATGCTGCTCGACCCGCTGTTCGAGTTTTCCGGCGCCTGCGCCGGCTGTGGCGAGACGCCCTACATCCGGCTCGCCACCCAGCTGTTCGGCGACCGCATGCTGGTCGCCAACGCCACCGGTTGTTCGTCGATCTACGGCGGCAACCTGCCGAGCACGCCCTACACGGTCAACGGCGCCGGCCGCGGCCCGGCGTGGAGCAACTCGCTGTTCGAGGACAACGCCGAATTCGGCCTCGGCATGCGCCTCGCCGCCGACCAGTTGATGGCGTATGCGAAACTGCTGGTGCAGGAACTGGCCACGGCAATCGGCGGCGATCTCGCCGCCGCACTGGTCGACGCCGACCAGCGCGAGGAGGCCTGCATCGTCGAGCAGCGCCGTCGCGTCGCCGTGCTGCTCGACAAACTGGCAGGCTCAGCCCATCCGCGCGCCAGGTAACTCGCCAGCGTCGCCTATTGGCTGATCCGCCGCTCGGTGTGGATCATCGGCGGCGACGGCTGGGCCTACGACATCGGCTACGGTGGCCTCGATCATGTGCTGGCGCTGCCGTATGACGTCAACATCCTGGTGCTCGACACCGAGGTGTATTCCAACACCGGCGGCCAGACCTCCAAGGCCACGCC